>CABYYE010000001.1 GCA_902523095.1 uncultured Pelagibacteraceae bacterium
TGCTAGCTGTGTTCTCAGAAATTTTTTTTGCTATTGCCAAGGTACCAGTAGAGAAGTTTTTATTTTCGAAATATCCCGCGGGACCATTCCATAAAACAGTATTGGATTTATCTATAAGACTTTCAATATATTTAATGGTTTTTGGTCCAATATCTAAGATTATTTCATTTTCTTCAACAGAGTCTTGATTTTTGTTTTTTCCAAAACCCTCAAAACTAGTTGAAACTTTGCAGTCCTCTGGAATAATGATATTACAATTATATCTTTTAGCTTTAGTATATATTTCATTAATTATTTCTTTAGAATTTTTTTCTACTAATGATTTTCCTACTTTAAAACCTTTGCAAGTTAAGAAATTATTAGCCATAGCTCCAACTACGATAATATTGTTTACGTTTTTGATCAAATTTGCAATCAAATTAATTTTTGTTGAAATTTTTGACCCTCCAATAATACAGGTAACTGGCTCTTTTTTATTTTCAATAATTGTATTTATTGCTTCAACCTCCTTTTTTAAAAGCGGACCTGCATAGGACTCTTTCATATATTTTGTGATTTTATGAATAGAAGCTTGTTTTCTGTGCGAACAAGAAAAAGCGTCGTTAATATAAATGTCACCAAGCGAAGCTAGTTTTTTTGCAAAATTATCATTATTTTCAATCTCTTCTTTAAAAAATCTAATATTTTCCAATAAAATAATTTCACTTTCTTTTAAGTAAGAAAATTTACTTTTCGTTTCTTCATCAATATTTCCCATAAAAAAATATACGTTTGTTTCTAGTTGTCCTTTTAAAAATTTATATATTGGTGTTAAAGACAATTCACTATTCTTCATACCTTTTGGTCTTCCCAAATGGCTTATGATGATTATCTTTGCTTTTTTTTTTATTAATTCTTTTAAAAAAGGTATACAAATTAAAATTCTACTCTTATCTTGAATTTTTTTTTCATCTAATGGAACATTAAAATCAAGTCTAAGAATAATTGTTTTATTCTGAATATCTTGTTTTTCAGAAAAATATTTAATTTTACTCATTTGACTTGTGTTTATTTTCTTAGATTTTCTTGAATGGTCAAAACTATTTTTTCTACCGACAAATTAAGATGTTCGTATACTTTTTTATAAGGTGCACTTTCTCCAAATCTATCAATGCCTAAAGATATACCTTTGACCCCTAAATATTTTTTCCAAGAGGAAACATTTCCAGCTTCAATTGTAACAATTAAAGTCTCTCTATCTAGAATATCTTTTTTAAAATCATCAGATTGTTTGTCAAAAAGTTCTTGGCATGGCATTGAAACTACTTTGGATTCAATATTATTTGCTTTTAGTTCGTCGTGCACATTTAAAGCTAGTTCGACCTCTGATCCTGAAGCGACTAATGTAACTTTACTGTTATGAGAAGTCATCTTAACTACGTAAGCTCCATTTTCACACTTGTTATTTTCTGATAATTGAGGATTTATGTATGGCAATTTTTGTCTTGATAAAGCAATAGCGCTTGGACTATTTTTATTTTTTAAAGCAATTTCCCAACATTCTAGAGTTTCATTTATATCAGCAGGACGAAAAACATTAAGATTAGGAATTGCTCTTAAACCATTTAATTGCTCTATAGGCTGATGTGTTGGACCATCTTCACCAAGTCCAATAGAGTCATGAGAGAAAATGTAAATTACTTTTAAACCCATTAAAGCAGCAAGCCTTATGGATGGTTTACAATAATCAGAAAAAATTAAAAAGGTTCCGCCGTAAGGAATTAATCCGCTGTATAAAGCTAATCCGTTCATTACAGCTGCCATTCCATGCTCTCTAACGCCATAATGAATATAGTTTCCATTAAAATTTTTAGAACTAATCACTTTAGAATTATTTGTTTTAGTATTGTTCGATCCACTAAGATCTGCTGAACCTCCAATTAATTGTGGCAAAATATTAGAAATACTTTCTATGGCAGCTGATGAACACTGTCTTGTGGCCATGCTTGGTTTTGTCTCAAAATATTTTGTTTTTTCTTTTTTAATTAAATCTTTAAGATTTTTTAAATCTGACTTTATATATGTTTCTTTTAATATTGATTTAATTTTAGCGTCTTTTTTATCTAATGTTTCGAGCCATTTTGTTTCTAATTTAGTTCCTTTTTGACCAATTTCTCTCCAAGCTTTTAAAATATCTTTAGGAATTTCAAATGGCTTACTATTCCATTTAAGTTTTTTTCGTACTAAGGCAATTTCTTCATCACCTAAAGGTGAGCCATGCGAAGAAGCTTTTCCTGATTTATTTGGAGACCCAAATCCAATCGTAGTCTTGCATGAAATTATTGTAGGTTTACTGGCTTTAGATGCTTTAGTTATTGCCTTTGAAATTTGTTTTTCATTATGACCATTGATATCTAGGAAATTCCACCCGTAAGCCTCAAATCTTTTTTTATAATTATCAGATACACTTAATGATGTTGGACCATCAATAGATATTTTATTATTATCAAAGAAAACTATTAAGTTTTTAAGTTTCAGGTGACCTGCTAAACTCATTGCCTCATGACTAATTCCTTCCATTAGATCCCCATCACTTGCGATTACATATGTTTTGTTATTAATCAAAGCTGGTCCAATTTTCTTTCTTAATATTTCTTCAGCGATTGCCATTCCAACCGCATTACCAAGACCTTGTCCTAAAGGACCAGTAGTCGTTTCAATGCCTGTATTTTTTTTATATTCAGGATGACCGGCGCATATTGAGTTTAATTGTCTAAAATTTTTTATGTCATCAATTGAAATACTTTTGTAGCCAGTCAAGTAAAGTAAAGAATATAAAAGCATAGAACCGTGACCCGCAGAAAGAATAAATCTATCTCTGTTGATCCAGTCAGGGTTTTTTGGGTTAAACCTCAGGTGGTATCTAAAAAGCACCGTTGCAACATCCGCCATTCCCATAGGCATTCCTGGGTGGCCAGAATTAGCTTTTTGCACAGCATCCATAGATAAAAATCTTATAGCATTAGATAGTTGATTTATTTTCATGTTCACGAATAAATTACCTATATAGACTTAAACTGACTATATCAATAATATGGTATAAAATAATATATGAGTATTTTTAGAAAAAAAGAAAATAATCTTAATGAGCTTATTAATAGGCTAGATACTCTTACCTCAACTTATTCACAATCTACATATGATATAGAAAAGATAAAAACTGAAAAAAATGAAATACTAAGGCAAAAATCTGAGATAGAAAAAAAAAATCAAGAATTAATTAGAGAGCATAGGTATTTAAAGAATAAAATTGAAGATCTACAAGAGAAAGCTAAGAAACATTCAGCTATGGAGGACAAGTTTAACCAAGATATTGAGGAACTAAGTTTAGAAACTGAAAATTTAGTGGATGAAATTGAAAAATGGCAAACGTAAACGTTAAATTCAACAACAAAGATTATCTTTTGTCTTGTGACGACGGCCAAGAGGAGTCTTTAAAAAAGTTAACACAATTTTTAGATAAAAAATATAGTGAACTGAAAGATAAATTAGGGAATATAGGTGAAAATAAACTTTTATTAATAACTACAATACAATTAATTGACGAGTATTTTAATTTAAAACAGAGGGTAGCTCAACAGAAGTTAAAATTAGACAACCTTGCAGAAAAGTTTAAAGAATTGAAAAATTTAGCTATTGAGTACAAAGAGGGAAAAGATAAAGAAATTGAAAGATTGAATAAAGAGTTAGATAAATTTAAATTATCTGTTGAAGAAAGTAATAGTTTATACGAATCTATGCTTGATAAAACTACAAAGTCTTTAGAAAAAATACTTTTAAACACTGAATCAATCTCTAAAATTCAGTAAATGGCAAGTAAAATTAGCTTAAGAAAAAACTATCTAAAAATAAGAAAAAAAAAATATTTTGAAATAAAACAAAGCTTTTTTTATCCATTGTTAAAGCTAATTAAAACTAGGTATAATAAAAAATTTGTCAATCTCTCGAGTTACTACCCCTCTTATTTTGAAGTAAACACATTGAAATTATTTGAAACAAAGTTAAGCAAAAAAATTAAGACTTTACTTCCTGTAATTGAGTCTAATAATAAAATGAATTTTTACAAATGGACTTTAGGAGACGTATTAAACATCAACAAATTTGGTATGCTAGAACCTATAGCATCATCAAATCAGTTGTCACCTGACATCATGCTAGTTCCATTGTTGGCTTATGATGATAAAAAAAATAGACTAGGTTATGGAGGCGGTTATTACGACCGATATCTAAATGAATTTTTAAATAGAAATGACAATATAATAACAATAGGTATCGCTTTTTCATTTCAAAAATATCATAAAATTCCTATCTCAAATAATGATGTGAAATTAAATTACATTTTAACTGAAAAAGGAATCATTAAATGAAAATACTTGTGCTTGGAGATGTAATGGGTCCATCTGGAAGAAATGCAATTAAAAAAAATTTAAAGAAGATTATTAAAAATCAGGAGATTAACTTTACCGTATTAAATGGAGAAAACGCGTCTGACGATGGTAAGGGTATAACCCAAGATATTGCAGAGGATTTTTTTCTTGAAGGCGTTGATGTAATTACTTCAGGAAACCATATATGGGATAAAAAGGAAACAATAGAGTATATAAATAAAGAGTCTAGACTTTTGCGACCTGCAAATTTTGTTGAAGGCACTCCAGGTAAAGGTTATGGAATTTTTTTGACAAAAGATAAAAAATTTAAAGTTGGAGTTATCAATTTAATGGGAAATGTTTTTATGAAAAAAACAGATGATGTATTTGAAAAAGCAAAAAAGATTAAAAATATAATAAAATTAAAAAAAGATGTTGATTTTGTTATAGTTGACTTTCACGGTGAGATTACAAGTGAAAAAATGGCGATCGGACATTTTTTTGATGGGTCATCGACATGTGTAGTTGGAACTCATACGCACGTGCCAACTGCTGATACAAGAATTTTAGAAAAGGGAACGGCATATCAAACTGATGTTGGTATGTGTGGAGATTATAACTCTGTAATTGGTATGAATAAAGAAAATTCAATAAAAAAATTTTTCAAAGATAAAAATGCTACAAATCACTTTCCAGCTATTGGAGAAGGCACTTTGTCAGGCATAATAATTGAAGCTGATCAAAAGACAGGATTAGCAAAAAAAATAACAAGGTTAATCGAAGGTGGAAGTTTACATAACTAATTATGGCGGGGCATTCTCATTGGGCAGGCATTAAACATAAAAAGGGAAGGCAGGATAAAGAGCGGTCAAAAATCTTTTCTAAACTTTCTAGGGAGATAACGGTAGCAGCAAAATTAGGAGATAGAGACCCCAATATAAATCCCAGGTTACGTGCTGCTATACAAGCAGCGAAACAAGCAAACATGCCAAAAGATAATATTTCTCGTGCAATAAATAAGTCTGAAATTAATTTAGAAAAAAATTATGAAAATTTAAGATACGAAGGTTTTGGACCTTTTAATGTTGCATTTATTATAGAGACATTAACTGATAATAAGAATAGATCAGCATCAAGTATTAGAACTATCCTAAATAAAAACGGAGGAAGATTAGGAGAAACAGGTTCAACAGCACATCTTTTTAATGTTTGTGGAATAATTCAAATTGAAAAAAATAAAATAAGTGAAGAGAAAATTTTTGAAATTGCTATAAATTATGGTGCTAAAGATTGCTTTTTAAATGTTGGATTTCACGAAATAATTTGCAAAAAAGAGGATTTTTATAAAATCAAAAATCAACTAGAAAAAAAATTTGATGAATTTATATACTCGGGTATAGAATGGAGACCTATTATTTATTTAGATTTATCAAAAGAGAAAAGAGACAAGATATTAGAAATAATTGAAAACTTAGGAGAATTGGAGGATGTTCAAAATATATTTACTAATGCCAACTTGGAAAGCTTAGAACAATGAAAATCATAGGTATCGATCCTGGTTTAAGTGGAGCTATAGCAGTTCTTCAAAACAATAAAGTTCTTAATATTTTTGAAATGCCTGTTATGGCTGAAGGAAAAAAAAACAAAAGACAGCTTAATAGTGCTCTTTTAGTAGAATTATTAAATAATCAAATCTCGAAAGGGGAGGAAGTTTCTGTAGTAGTTGAACAGGTAAACGCAATGCCTGGTCAAGGGGTAACTAGCATGTTTAATTTTGGTCAGACATTTGGAGCAATAAAAGGTATCTGTGCAGCTTTGGGACTACCAATATTTTTTGTAAGACCTTCAAAATGGAAAAAACATTTTGAATTGATTAATTCTTCTAAAGACTCAAGCAGAACAAAGGCAATTGAAATGTATCCTTTGCTCTCTAAAGATCTGGCCAAAAAGAAAGATGTAAATAAATCTGATGCTATCTTAATAGCTAGGTTTTATAGTGAAACTAGATTTAAAGAAATTAAATAGATAATCTAGACTATTTAATTTTAAAAGCGCCAAATTCATGACACATTCTAAAAGTAATCAACTTCAATGGAACAAGAAATAGCAACTCAAGTTGTTGGATTGGGTGGAAGTTCAGATTTTTCTTTATGGAAACTTTTCTTGCGTGCCGACTTTGTTGTCAAATTTGTTATTATTTTATTGATCGCTAGCTCAATTTTCTCATGGGCCTTAATTTTTGATAAATTTAAACTATTTAAGACTATAAATGCCTCAACCGAAGATTTTGAAAAAAAATTTTGGAAAGCTAAATCAGCGGAAAGCTTCAATAATAATTTACCTCAAAACTCAAAAGATCCCGCCACTATTATCTTTAAAACTGCAATGGCTGAAGTTATGAAAACAAAAAGACAGTCTTCATCGGTTCAAGCAGCAAGAGTTGAAAGAATATTAGAAATTGCAACTGATACAGAAATTAAAAAAATTGAGAAAAATTTTACTTTTTTAGCAACAATAGGTTCTACAGCTCCGTTTATTGGATTATTTGGAACTGTATGGGGAATAATGAATTCTTTCCAGTCAATCGCTATTTCAAGAAATACAAGTTTAGCAATTGTCGCGCCTGGAATCGCTGAAGCATTATTTGCGACTGCTCTGGGTTTGTTAGCAGCCATACCTGCAGTAGTAGCCTATAATAAGTTTAATAGTGACTCAAAAAGATATATTTCAAAAATAGACAATTTCTCTAAAAGATTTCTATCAATAATATAAAATGGCTTTTAAATTAAATCGCTCAAGAAATGAACCTATGAGTGAGATTAATGTCACTCCTTTTGTAGATGTTATGCTAGTATTATTAATAATATTTATGGTTACTGCTCCACTATTAACTGTAGGTGTACAAGTTGATCTACCAGAGTCAGCCGCGGACTCACTGCCTGATGACCAAGAACCATTAACAATATCAATAAATTCAAAAGGGGAAATTTATATTCAAGAACACAAAGTGAATTATCAAAAAATAGTACCTAAACTTTTAGCAATTGCAAAAAATAGAACAGACACAAGAATTTATGTTAGAGGAGATAAAACAATCAATTACGGCAGGGTTTTAGAAGTAATGGGCACACTTTCAGGAGCAGGGTTTTCAAAAGTTGCTTTAATTTCAGAGCCTTATAAAAATTAGATGAAAAATGACGAGAAGTTTAATTTATTCCATAATCTTTCATTCTTTGATGATCATAGTAACCGTATTATCTTTGCCCTTTATGATTAGAGAACCAATTGATTTACCTCCAATAGTCTCTGTAGAATTAATACAAATTTCAGATAAAACGAATATTCCTTTCGCCCCTAAGGCAAGAAAAATTATCGAAGAAACAAAAAAAAAAGAGGAAAGAGTTGTTTCAGAACAAGCGCCACCCGCTGCTAAAGAAAAAGAGAAACCCGATAGAATTCCATTGCCTGATGAAAAAAAAGAGAAAAAGCAATTAATTAAAAAAAAACAGAATCCAGAAGAAGTGGAGCCTCAAATTAGGCAATCTTCTGAATTTGAAAAAAAGGAATTAGTTGACACCAATCAAATTGCAGCGTTAATAGATAAAGCAAAAGAAGAAGAAGCTGTAAAAAAAGAAAAGTCTGATAAACTAACCCAAAGCAATGTCAAAAATTCATTCGCAACAGGATTAACTTTATCTGAGGAAGATGCCTTAAGAGCACAAATATTTGGTTGTTGGAGTGTACCCTTAGGCTTACCGTATGATGATGATTTACTAGTAAGAATTAAATTAAACTTAAAAAAAGATGGAACTATAGTGAAGTCTGAAATTTTGGATCATCAAAGAATGAATAAACCTGGTCAAAAATTTTACAAAGTATTGGCAGAAAGTGCATTAAGAGCAGTACGATTATGCCAACCTTTAAAAGTTCCTCCTACTGGCTACGAAAAATGGAAAGAAATACAATTAAACTTTAACCCAGCTGAAATGTTAAAAGGTTGATATGAAAAAAGTATTATTTTTAATAATCTTATATTTTTTATCTTTTAACTCGGTCAATGCTTTAATTGAAGTGGATATTACTAGAGGTAATCTAGATCCTTTGCCGATAGCAGTTTCTCCTCTGCATGTTGATGTTAAATCAGAAAAATATGACAATTTAAAAGTAAAAGATTTAGGTGCTAAAATTTCAGAAATAATTGAAAAAAATTTTAAAAGTACTGGATTATTTAATCCCTTAAAAAAAGAGGCCTTTGTACAAAAGCCAGATATAGCACATTTAAAACCAAGATTTGAAGACTGGAGATTGATCAAGGCACAAGCTTTAGTTACGGGAAAATTATTAGTGAAAGATGGAAAGTTAAAAGTTGAATTTAGACTTTGGGATTTAACGGCAGCAAAAGAAATGACAGCACTAGCTTTTACTACAACCCCATCTAATTGGAGAAGAGTAGCACATATAATTTCAGACAAGATATATGAACGTTTGACCGGAGAAGAGGGATATTTCGATACAAGAATTATATATGTATCAGAAAGCGGCCCAAAAAATCAGCGGATTAAAAAATTAGCTATTATGGATCAAGACGGTGCAAATACGAAATATCTAACTCTAGGAAATGAACTAGTTTTAACACCCAGATTTAATCCAACGAATCAAATGGTAACTTATCTTTCATACTTTAGGAATATGCCAAGAGTTTATTTATTAGATATAGAAACGGGTATGCAAGAAGTAGTTGGAAATTTTCCAGGAATGACATTTGCTCCTAGATTTTCACCTGATGGAAAAAAAATTATAATGAGTTTTGCTGAGGATGGAAATTCTGATATTTACACTATGGATTTAGAGACAAGAGTTGTTGAAAGAATAACCAATCATTCTTCAATCGACACTTCTCCATCTTTTTCTCCAGATGGAAAATATATTGCTTTTAATTCTGATAGAAGTGGATTGCAACAAATATATGTTATGAGAAGTGATGGAAGTGATGTAAAAAGAATTACATTCGGAAAAGGAATTTATGGAACGCCTGTTTGGTCTCCTCGCGGAGACTTAATCGCTTTTACAAAAGTTAGAAAAGGAAAATTTTATATTGGTGTGATGAGAGTTGATGGATCTGGTGAAAGATTATTAACAGAAAATTTTTACCAAGAGGCTCCTTCGTGGTCGCCAAACGGAAGAGTTTTGGTCTTTTATAGAGAGACAAAAGCAGGGTCTAAGGGAGAGGGGTTTTCAGCTACTCTTTGGTCAATAGATATTACAGGCTATAATGAGAGAAAACTAAGGACAAAAACAGATGCTTCGGACCCATCTTGGTCTTCATTATTATCAAAGTGAGGGTATATTTTATGTAAATTAAGCTTGAATAATGTTTAATAATTTGAAATATTTCAACAATCAACCTAGGGGAAAAAATGACACTTAATACGAATTTAAAAAATATATTTTTAGTAGTTTTTACAACATTAATTCTGAGTGCTTGTTCGACAGCTAAGAAAACAGGTGACTTAGATGGAGATGTTTACACTGGAAAAGAAACAGTAAAATATTTAGCTTCAGGTGTTCCTGATAGAGTATTTTTTGCTACCAACAAATCTTCTTTAACAACAGCATCAAGAGCGACGCTTAGAAAACAAGCTAAATTCTTGAGAAAAAATAAAAAGTTGAATGTGACTATAGAGGGCCATGCCGACGAAAGAGGAACTAGAGAATATAACTTGGCACTTGGTGAAAGAAGAGCAAATGCGGCTAAAGATTATTTAATGACTTATGGAATATCTGGAAAAAGAATTTCAACAATAAGTTATGGAAAAGAAAAGCCAGTTAATCCTGCTTCAAGTCCATTAGCTTGGTCTCAAAATAGAAGATCAGTTACAGTAAAAGTTAATTAAAATTATCATAAATCTTAAAGACCCTTTAATAAATATTGTGTTAAAGGGTCTTTTTTTTGCCATTTTGTATAATTAAAGATTCAATATGGATACTCATAAAAAAAAATTTACATTTTTTTTAATTGTTATTTTGTTTTTTTTTAATAGTTTTGCAAGTTCAGAAGAAGAAGAAGTTTTACTGCAAGCAGTAAGAGATCAATTACAAGTTCTTGTTAAAGATATGAAAACTTTAGAAAAAGCAGTTTACCAAAAATCAGACATATCCTCTGTATCGACTATAACTTCAAATTCTGACAGTTTAAATGAAGATATTATGACTAAACATCTTTTAAAATTAAACGAAATAGAAGATCAATTTCGTGAGTTAACTAATAAGTTTGAAGAAGTTAATTTTAAATTGGACAAACTATCAACACGAGTCACAAAAATTCAATCCGACACACAATTAAGATTTTCTGATATTGAAAGCTCTGGTCAAGAAATAAAAAAGAAACAAATTGAACTTCCGGGTTCATCTAAGCCTAAAGATTTTGGTGCAAACCCAGGATACTCTGTATCTTCTTTGCCAGAAAAACAAGAAACTAATTCTGTTGAGAGTGCACAAACGGTTATTACAGAAGAAGCAGAAAAAAAAGAATCTTTATTACCCAACAAACCTCCAAAAGAACAATATGAATTTGCGGTTAGTTTTATGAAGATCGGAGATTATGAAACCGCAGAATTTGCATTAAAAGAATTTATTGAAAAAAATAAAGATCATGATTTAGCTGGAAATGCACAATACTGGTATGGTGAAACATTTAGAATAAGACAATTATACTCAGATGCAGCTACAGCTTACTTAGATGGTTATCAAAATTATCCTAAAAGTAAAAAAGCACCAGATAATCTTTTAAAATTAGGTATCACAATGGTCCAACTAGGAGAAAAAGATCAAGGGTGTAAAATGATAAATGGTTTAAAAAAAGAATATCCAAAAGCGAGCAAGTCTGTGTTACAAAAAGCTCAGTATGAGCAAAAAAAATTCAAGTGCAAATCTTAGTTTAACCATAAATAAACATAAAGAATTTTCAAAAATTTATTTATTATTTAAATCAAAATTAAACCTATTAAAAAAAAAATCTTTTTTAATAGCAGTTTCTGGCGGCCCAGATAGTTTAGCATTAACAGCTTTATCTAAATTATACAGTTATGAAACTAAATGTAAGTTTTTTTACGTTTTGGTTGATCATAATTTAAGAAAAAATTCGAGTAAAGAAGCAAAATTGGTTAAGCAATTATTAAGTAAACACAAAATACCTTTAAGAATAATGAAAAATAAAAAAAAAATTGATCATAATATACAAAACTTGGCTAGAGAAATTCGATATAATTTTCTTACATCTTTTTGCAAGAAAAAAAAAATTCCTGTAATTTTAACTGCACATAATTTAGAAGATCAAGTTGAAACATTTTTTATTAGATTATCTAGGGGTAGTGGTTTGGACGGATTATCTTCCATGAGACCTATAAATAAATTGAATAAAACAGTTACGTTAGCACGACCATTATTAGAAGTTAAAAAGGAAAAATTAATAAATATTTCAAATAAAATTTTTGGGGGTTATTTTAAAGATCCATCTAATAGAAGTAAAAAATTTTTAAGAATAAGAATTAGAAAACTAAAAATTCCTTTAGAATCGAGTGGTATTAATTACGATAGAATTTTTCAATCTATAAAAAATTTAGCATCAAGCAGAGATACTTTAAATTTATACTTTATGAATATATATAAAGATGTTGTTGTAAAAGAAAAAAATAAAATATTAATCGACTTTACAGATCTGAATAAGTTGAACACAGAAATGCAAATGAGAGTTCTAAAAAAAGCCATTAAAGATGTTATGAAATCTTACTATTCACCTCGTTCAAAAAAAATCTTAAACCTATTAAATAATGTAAAACTTTCACTAACTGCAAAGCTTACTTTAGGAGGTTGTGTCATCATGAGGCATAAAAACCATTTAATTGTAAAAAAAGAGATAAAGGTTTAGCATCTTCCAAAATACTACTAATTTTGTCCAATTTGTCTTATTTACAACTTAATTTTAAATAAAATATACTTGTTATATTAAAAATAATGTTTATTTAAATTATTATGAATTTAAAAAATTTAATAATGTGGGCAATAATAGTCTTGCTATCTGTGGGACTATTCAACATGTTTCAAGACCCAGAAAAGATTAAATCGGAAAAGAATAAACTTCCGTTTTCAACATTTTTAAGTGAAGTAGATGCTGGAAGAGTAGTTGAAGTACAAATACAAGGAAACAATATTTCAGGTGTTTTAGCCGATGGTAAAACTTTTAATACATACTCACCTAACTACCCTAATTTGGTAGAAAAATTATCTTCACAAAATGTGAGCATTGTTGCATCACCAACAGAGGACAAAATGCCATCGTTATTAGGAATACTTTTATCTTGGTTTCCGATGTTATTATTAATTGGTGTTTGGATTTTTTTTATGCGCCAAATGCAAGGTGGCAAAGGTGGAGCAATGGGTTTTGGAAGATCAAAGGCAAAGTTATTAAACGAGGCCCAAGGCAAAGTTACTTTTAACGATGTTGCAGGAGTTGAAGAAGCAAAGGAAGAAGTTGAAGAAATTGTAGAATTTTTAAAAGATCCAAAAAAATTTAGTAGACTTGGGGGTAAAATACCTAAAGGAGCTTTGTTAATAGGTCCACCTGGAACTGGAAAAACTTTACTCGCTAAAGCTATAGCTGGTGAAGCAAACGTTCCATTTTTCTCAATATCTGGTTCAGACTTCGTAGAAATGTTTGTAGGTGTTGGCGCATCGAGAGTAAGAGATATGTTTGAGCAGGGAAAAAAACATTCTCCATGTATAATTTTTATAGACGAAATTGATGCAGTTGGAAGAAGTAGAGGAGCAGGATTAGGTGGAGGAAACGATGAAAGAGAACAAACGTTAAATCAATTACTTGTCGAGATGGACGGTTTTGATACAAATGAAGGAATAATTTTAATTGCTGCTACCAATAGACCAGATGTTCTTGATCCTGCTTTGTTAAGGCCAGGTAGATTTGATAGACAAGTTGTTGTTGGAAACCCAGATATTATTGGAAGAGAGGCAATTTTAAAAGTTCATGTAAAAAAGATTAATACTGGTCCTGATGTAAAATTAAGAACTATCGCTAGAGGTACACCGGGATTTTCGGGTGCAGATTTAGCTAATTTGATTAACGAGTCTGCTCTATTAGCAGCTAGAAAAAACAAAAGAGTAGTCACTATGTCCGATGTAGAGGAAGCTAAAGACAAAGTGATGATGGGCGCTGAAAGAAGATCAATGGTAATGTCAGAAGATGAAAAAAAATTGACAGCTTACCACGAAGGAGGGCATGCTATTGTAGCATTAAATGAAAAAGCTTCTGACCCAATCCACAAAGCAACAATTATTCCAAGGGGTAGAGCTTTGGGAATGGTTATGAGGCTACCAGAAAGAGATCAATTATCTATAACTAGAGAAAAAATGCATTCGGATATTGCTGTTGCAATGGGAGGAAGAATAGCTGAGGAAATAATTTTTGGTCACGATAAAGTTACTTCGGGTGCTTCATCTGATATCGATATGGTCACAAAGATGGCAAAAAATATGGTGACTAAATACGGTATGAGTAAAGAGTTAGGTACCATTGCTTATGGTGAAAATGAAGAAGAAGTTTTTCTTGGTAGATCAGTAACTAAACAACAAAATATGTCAGAAGAAACTGCTAAAAAAGTTGATGCAGAAGTTAAAAAGATTGTTGACAAAGGTTATGAAAGAGCGAGACAAGTTTTGACTGAAAAAATCGATGATTTACACAAACTTTCAAAAGCTCTTCTGATTTATGAAACTTTATCAGGTGATGAAATAAGAGATCTAATCTTGAAAGATATAAAACCTTCTAGATCATTCAAAACCGAAGATGAAGATGATGGAAAAGCATCATCTGCACTTGGTTCATTAGGTTTAAAACCAAAACCAGCAGTTTAAATCTTATATGGAAAAATATTACACTAGGGCGTGTAATTTTCATTATGGTGATAAAGCAAAATTTTTAATAAAAAGTAAAAAAGCACTTCCTCTTTGTGGAAATAAAAATATTGGTTTCGATAAGATTGAAATATATTTACGAAAAAATAGCAAAATAAGTTCTAAGATAATTAATATTAAAGAAATAAAAAATCTAAGCTATCGTTGTAAAAAAAAAGTAGTAAAAGACTTAAAGAATGTAGTTTCAAAAAGAAAAAATTTTCTTCCAAATATAAATTTTTTAGATCCATCTGTGATGGGAGTTTTAAATTTAACTCCAGATAGTTTTTCTGATGGAGGTAAATTTAATAGTATAAATAAAGCCAAGCGACACATTATTGATATGATAAAAGCAGGAGTTAATATTATTGATATTGGTGGTGAGTCTACTAGACCAGGCTCAAAAACTGTTCCAGTCGATATTGAGTGGCAAAGAGTTAAAAAAATTTTAAAAGGATTTAAAAAAAGATATAAGAAAATATCATTATCAATAGATACTAGAAAAACTCAAATAATGATTAACGCTGTAAAATATAAAGCTGATTTAATTAACGATGTTTCAGGATTTAGCTATGATAACAATACGATCTCAGTTATAAAAAAATTAGATGTTGCAAAAGTTCTACATCATATGCAAGGAACACCTAATACCATGCAAAAAAATCCAAAATACAAAAATGTTTTATTAGATATCTATGATTTTTTTGAAACAAATATAAAAAATTTAGAAAATAAAAAAATTATCATAGATCCAGGCATAGGTTTTGGTAAAAATTTGAAACATAATTTGACTTTAATTTCTAAAATATCTTTGTTTCATAGTCTTGGATACCCAATTTTAGTTGGAACATCAAGAAAACGATTTATCAATCAAATTTCTGGTATCAACGATAGTAGAGAGAGATTAGGGGGAACTGTTGCATCTGTAATATTCTTGTTAACCCAAGGTGTCCAGATGTTTAGGGTTCACAATGTAAATGAGATAAAACAAGGAATTTCAGTATATAAAAAAATTTTATTAAACTAACAACTTACCATGAGAAATAAATATTTTGGAACAGATGGAATTCGAGGAACCGTAAATAAAGGAAATATAACTGGAGAAAAATTTTTTAAATTTGGTTTGGCATCAAGTAATTATTTTAAAAATTTAAAGAAAGCCAAACAAGTAGCAATTATAGCGAAAGATACTAGACTATCTGGATATACTTTAGAGCCGGCTTTGGTATCAGGCTTAGTGTCAGGCGGTATGCACGTTTTTACATTAGGTCCTTTACCAACAAATGGTCTGGCAATGTTGACTAAATCTATGAAAGCCAACATGGGTATTATGATTACCGCATCTCATAATCCATTTCACGATAATGGTCTTAAATTATTTGGACCTGATGGTTTGAAACTATCCAACAAAATAGAAAAAAAAATAGAAAAATTAATTGATGCAAAAAATACAAAGCAATTAACAAATCCTAAATTATTAGGCAGAGTAAAGAGACTTGAAGATGGAAATGACAAATATATAAAAATTATAAGAAAAAATTTCCCTAAAAATTTTAATTTAAAGGGAACAAAAATAGTTTTAGATTGTGCTAATGGCGCTGGTTATAAAGCTGCTCCCCGACTACTAAAAGATCTTGGTGCTAAAGTAATCTCTTTAGCCGTGAGACCAAATGGTTTTAATATCAATGAAAAATGTGGATCAATGTACCCCGAAAATATTAAAAAAGCAGTAAGAAAATTTAAAGCTCATATCGGAATAGCATTTGATGGTGATGCCGATAGAATAATTATGTGTGATGAAAGTGGTAAGGTAATTAATGGAGATCAGATTATTGCTATGTTAGCTAAAAGATGGAAGTCGAAAAAAATTTTAAAAGGAGGAGTAATTGGTACTTTAATGTCGAATTATGGATTAGAAAAATATTTGAAAAGCGAAAATATAAAATTTTATAGATCAAAAGTTGGTGATAGATATGTAAAAGAAAAAATGAAAAAATTAAATTTTAATCTTGGAGGCGAGCAATCAGGCCATATAATTCTCGGAAAGTTCGCAACTACTGGAGACGGATTAATGGTGGCTTTAGAAGTTTTATTTTCTTTAAGAAAGAAAAAAAAAGCAAGCGATTTATTAAATGTATTTAAACCTTTACCGCAAGTTTTAGAAAATGTTAATGTAAGGGATAAAAATTTAGTTGATAAAAATAAGTGTAAAGTTGCAATTAGAAATGCAAATAAAATTATGGGAAGGAAAGGTAGAGTTTTAGTAAGAAAATCTGGAACCGAGCCCAAGATAAGAATTATGGCAGAATCTAATGATAAAAAATTGGTTCAAAAATGCATCAAAATGATTAAGCAATCGATATAAAATTGAAAATTAAATCAAAAATTTTAATTATAGCTGGATCTGACTCATCTGGAGGTGCCGGTATTCAAGCAGATATAAAAACAGTAACAGCTCTTGGTGGTTACGCAATGACAGCTGTAACAGCAGTCACAGTTCAGAATACTACAGGGGTTAACTCAGTAATTTCAATTAAACCAAAAGATATTAAAGATCAAATTATGTTTACATGTGAGGATATAAAACCTAATGGAGTAAAGATTGGAATGCTTCAATCATCAAATGTAATAAATTCCGTGGCCAAAGCTCTAAAAAAAATTAAAGTATCAAGAATAGTTTTAGATCCAGTTATGATTGCTAAAGGTGGCGCCAAGTTAATTAATCAATCAGCGATAAAAACGTTAAAAGAAAAGCTGATTAAAAAAGTTTATTTGATAACACCTAATATTCCTGAAGCAGAGGTTTTAACAAACATTAAAATAAAAACTCTTCAAGATATGATTATTGCTTCCAAAATCTTATTAAAATATGGGGTTAAAAATGTTTTGTTAAAAGGCGGTCACAAACACTCAAAAGATATGGAAGATATTCTTGCAAACAAACAAGGTATAACAATTTTTAAAAATAGAAAAATTAAGACTAAAAATACTCATGGAACAGGTTGTACTTTATCAAGCGCAATAATAACATATTTATCATGTGGAAAACCTTTAAAGAAATCCTGTGAGTTAGGAATTAAATATGTTAACCAAGCAATAAGATCAAATCCTAAATATGGCAAAGGGCATGGTCCGATAAATCATCTAAATTCGATAGTAATAAAAAGAAGATTAAGATAATGAAAAATGTAGTAGTAGTTGGTTCTCAATGGGGTGATGAAGGCAAAGGTAAAATTGTAGATTGGCTTTCTAGTCAAGCAGATGTCGTTGTTCGGTTTCAAGGAGGTCATAATGCGGGTCATACACTAGTAATAGATAAAAAAATATTTAAATTGAGGTTATTACCATCTGGAATTGTCAGGGAAGGTAAAGTTTCAATATTAGGAAATGGCGTTGTAATAGATCCTTGGGCTCTAATAGATGAAATAAAAGAAATCAAAAAACAAGGTATTGAAGTTAATACAACAAACTTTATGATCTCCGAGTCTGCTTCGTTGATACTTCCATTTCATCAAGAAATGGACGAAATAAGAGAAGATGCAGCTGGCAAAGGTAAAATTGGAACTACTAGAAGAGGAATTGGCCCGTGTTATGAAGATAAAGTGGGTAGAAGAGCCATAAGAGTGATGGATTTAAGATCTGGGACCAATCTTGATAAAAGATTAGAAAACGTATTGCAGCATCATAACGCTATAAGAAAAGGTTTAAAAAAAAAGATATTTAAAAAATCAGAACTCAAAAAGGAATTACTTAAAATTGCTCCAGAAATATTAAAATTCGCTAAACCAATTTGGTTAAAACTTGATGAATATTTTAAAGACAGAAAAAAAATACTATTTGAAGGTGCCCAAGGAATTCTTTTAGATGTAGATCACGGAACATATCCCTTTGTAACATCTTCCAATACTGTTCCAGCAATGGCAGCAACTGGAACTGGCCTGAGTCCAGAAAGATTGAATTATATATTAGGTATCACAAAAGCCTACACAACTCGTGTTGGTAGCGGCCCTTTCCCAACAGAGTTGAAGAATAAAATTGGAGAAATTTTAGGTAAACGAGGAAAAGAGTTTGGGACAGTGACATCCAGAAAAAGAAGATGTGGCTGGTTTGATGGTGTTTTAGTTAGACAAACAATTAAGATATCTGGAATTAATGGCATTGCGTTAACAAAACTAGATGTTTTAGATGAATTAGATGAAATAAAAATTTGTGTCAAATATGAATTAAATGGAAAAAAAATTGACTATTTGCCTACAGCATCTGAAGATCAATTCAATATTAAGCCTATATACAAAGCATTTCCAGGATGGAAAAGTTCAACTAAAGGTATAAGGAATATTAAAGATTTACCTGAAAAAGCTAAAAATTATATCTATGCTCTAGAAGATTTTATTGGAGCAAAAATATCTAGCATTTCCACAAGCCCAGAAAGAGACGATACAATATTAATTGAAGATCCGTTTAAAGCTTAATTTGCAGGTAAAATATTTTTTGATTTACTAGCATTAATCATTGATTTTTGAAGCTTCTCGAAAGCTTTAGTTTCAATTTGTCTTATTCTTTCTCTACTGATTTTATACTTTTTACTTAATTCTTCTAAGGTTTTCGGCTCCTCCGACAATCTTCTGGAAGTTATAATTTCTTTTTCTCTGGTATTTAAGATTTTCATAGCGTCATTCAATAACTCTTTTTTGTCATTATACTCTTGTTTTTGAGAAATCAACAACTCCTGATCCAAACTATTGTCTACCAACCAGTCTTGCCATTCATCTGTTTCTCCACTTTTAATTGGATCGTTTAATGATTTTTCTTGACCCATCATTCTTCTATTCATGTTAATTACTTCTTTAGAATCTACATCTAATCTCTTTGAAATTTCATCTACATGTTCTTCTTTAAGATCTCCTTGTTGATTAGGGGCGATTTGATTTTTAATCTTTTTTAAATTAAAAAATAATTTTTTTTGTGCTGTAGTTGTGCCCATTTTTACCAGACTCCAAGATCTTAAAACGTATTCTTGTATAGAAGCTTTAATCCACCACATGGCATAAGTAGCAAGTCTAAAACCTTTATCTGGATCAAATTTTTTAACCGCTTGCATTAATCCAATATTTCCTTCAGATATCAATTCATTTACAGGAAGACCGTATCCACGATAACCCATTGCTATTTTTGCGACCAACCTCAAGTGACTTGTAACTAATTTATGTGCAGACTGTAAGTTTCCATTTTCTTTCCAATTTTTTGCTAACATATATTCCTCTTCAGCATCTAACATTGGAAATTTTTTTATTTGAGCCAAGTATAACGACAAACCTCCTACTGAAGGAGTTGGTAGATTACTTATTTTGTCGTTTTCTCGCATGATTAAGACTTATATATAAAATAATTTTTTTCAACCGCTTAAATTATTAAGCAAATTCAACATTTTTTTAAACTCACCAGAAACCTTAGACTCAAAACTTACCCACATATTCTTTGTAGGATGAGTAAACTCAAGTGTTTGAGCATGAAGAGCCTGTCCGTCTAAGTTCTTTAAGATATTATTGAAATCAGTGTTAATTTTTTTAAACTTGAGATTTTTTTTTCCATATTTTTTATCTCCAAGAATAGGTGAACCTTTATATTTTAGATGAACTCTTATTTGATGAGTTCTTCCCGTCTCTAACTCGCACTCAATTAAACTAATTTTTGGAATTTCTTTTAAGTCAAAAACCTTTATAGTTTTGTAATTGGTAATTGCCTTTCTTCCGCTTATTTCGCTAACACGCATTAATTGTCTATTTTTTTTATCTCTTGTTATAAATGTTTTAATTGTACCAGATAAAGGTCTAACAACTCCCCAAACTAAACACCTGTATTTTCTTACTAAATTGTGTTTGCTAAATTGTTCACCTAATTTCGAATGAGTAATATTATTTTTTGCTACTACTATTATTCCACTAGTATCCTTATCAATTCTGTGAACTATTCCTGGTCTAGTTTTGTTATTTATATCAGATAAGTTATTTTTATACTTGTACAATAAAGCATTGACTAAAGTATTATCGATATTTCCTGCACCTGGGTGAACTGTAAGACCACTAGGTTTATTTATAATAATGATATCTTTGTCCTCATAAACTATATCGAGATCAATTTTCTTTGGTCTAATTTTAATCTCTTTTTCTTCAACAAATGAAATTTCAACTTGACTTCCGACTCTAACTTTTTCAGACGCTGAATTTACAATTCTTTTATCTATTTTTACTCCATTAGATAAAATAATTCTTTTAATTTGTGATCTAGTATGGTTATTTAATTTTCCTGCTAGAAACTTATCTAATCTTTGATTTTTGTCTGTGTCTTTAGAAAAAAAAGTTGTTGTTTTATTCATTTATTTATTTAAAACATATATTATGCGTTCGTAGCTCAACTGGATAGAGCGTCTGACTTCGGATCAGAAGGTTGAGGGTTCAACTCCTTCCGGGCGCACCAAATTCATAATTTTTTATTATATCAAATATTTCCTTATTTCCAATTTCGTTGAAATGAATGTCATTTTTTATATAAAATCTTTTAATAATCTTCATATCGTCAATCTTACCCTTATCTTTAAAAAAAATTGGAAACAAATTTATAAAATATTTACATTTTAATTCACAATAATCTTTCCATAAAGAAACTTGCTTAGAGTTAATATCATCAAAAAGAATTTGTCCTGGATGGGGATATACGGCAATTGATAAACTTATATTATTTTTAGAAAGATAATCATATAATTTTGTCATATATTTTAAAGAATTCTTTATACCTTCCTCAATCTCCTTATTTTGTTCGACATGTGTCCAGCTACTTCTATGAAAGTTTTTTCTATAAATATAGTCTTTTGGCTTAATCAATCTTTTTAAATTTTTTGTTTCTTCTTGCAATTTGTTAAATATTGGAAAATAAATTTTTTTTTTATCTTTATAATTTTTTTTGGGTTTTTTATTGAAGTTTTTTTTATCACAAACAAAATTATTATTTTTACATTTTTGATATACATTAGACTCATCGTCTATGTCACTTATATCTATAAAAACGATCACATGTTTTACATCAAGACCATTATCAATATAATATTTAATTTTGTTGTAATAAATAATTGGACTGTATGATGTCACAGCCATATTATAAATTTTTGAATTTTTATAATTATCGAACATCCCTACAAAAGTTTTATCATAATCGTAACCTAGGCCTTCAGTAAAACTATCACCGATAATAACTATTGAGTTATTTGTATCCTTATCAATCATTTGACATGCTGATCTAAAACCATATTTATCAGTACAAGTAATATATTTGCTCCCACCCCAGCTAGACTCTATTTTTGTATTGGGTTTTAAAGTATGATGAAAGTATTGATTTTTTACTCTATAGCTTCTTTCTTTAATTTTAATTTTATCTAATTTAAATTTTTTACCCTCAGGGCTTTGAATAATTTTTAAAGAGTATAAATGATTTAATATTTTATTTCCTATTACAATGTCAATCGAAAAAAATAGAATTAATGAAATTACAAATATAACAAAAAAACTTCGCATAAAATTATAATTTTTTTTCAAATTCCATTAAATTTATAGAAAACTCTTTCCATCTTTTATCATACTGATGAACTACGTTATAAGGTTCACCATTATTATTAATCAACCTATGTTTTTCATCAAAAGTAATTTTTTTCAAATAAAAAACTGTAGCTATTGGACCGTCTGAATTTTTATGAACTTTAAAATCATCTATCAATTTATTGTGAACTAAGAAATTAGCATGAGCTTGATCACAACCTCTACCTTCAGGATCTGGTCTAAAAGTTAAAAAGTATTTTAATTTTTTTTTATATTTATATTTAGAAATTGTATCTATCATTAGCTTTAAGTATTCCTTAATTTTTTGACTAGTTCCTAAAACAGTTCCAGAGCATAGTATTATTTTTTTTGAAATTTTATTAAACTCTTTATTTCCATAAGTTTTAATTAGCCAATTAGTATTATATGGACAATTTTTGATAGGAAGATCTTCTAAAAAAAAATTAATAGAACTATATGAATTACATTCAAAAGGATTTTTTTGAAAATATATGTCTCTGCTATCACATAATAATATATTTTTATATTTTTCTTTTTCTAAAAATTGCAAGTATGTGCTATATCTTTTAAATTGAATTTCTTTTTTGTTTACTGTGGTTTTTATAATTTTACAATCGTAGCGTTGGATCTGACTAATCATATTTTCATCTTTCCCATCGACTATTAAACATATTTCTTCATTATAAAATTTTCTCAGACTTTTTATAAATAACTCAATCTGTTGAAAATTATAACCAACTGCAGCCGACAAAACTAAATTTTTAATCATATTTTAAACGGTTTAAGCAATCCAATCTTTTAGAGTATCTTTATTATTTATTATATAATCAGGAAAGGAGCTATCAATATTAACTTTTACAAGTTTAAAACCTCTTCCAAAAATGTCTTTGCCATCCTCAATTTTTTTTTTAATTTTATCTAAGTCCGTATTTTCTATGGTATTAAATTCACCGTGTGAGTATGATTGTATTTTATTTGCTATATCTTTTGGTGAATGTAGAAATGAAAAATGCCAACCGCCTTCAATTATCTGATGATTAATTTTATCAATTCTCCAAAAAGGGTATTTTTTAAATTTTAAGTCTCTTAACTTTTGCGGATATGAAAGATATTTTTTCAAACAAATTTTAGATCCAATCCAACCACTTTCATTTAAATTTTGTAAATTCATTTTATACATAAACATCTTTTGGGAAAAAGCTGTGAACTTAGTCCTCGGTTTAATCTGATTAAGTTTGTTTAAATCTGGAATTTCATCTGAGTCTGATAATATAATTAAATCGTTTTCATGAGCTTTTTTTAATCCTCTAATTATCTCATTTCTTTGGTGTTGTTCAATAATTGACTCACCTCCTTTGTGTTTAATGAATTCAATATCTCCATCGTAGTCTGCTACAACATATATAATTTTATTTTTAAATTTACTAAAGTTTTTTATATTAAAATTTAGTTTTTTAGACTTACCCTGATGAGTTTTGGTAGACTCAGAAACTACGAAATAATCAACAAATTTATCAAGAATATTTAGTCTTAAATCAACAACATGATCTTCATTAAAGTATTGAAAACAATCATAAATTGCCATTTTATTTTTTGGTAAAAGTTGCTATTCCTATTTTTTTTCCTTCAATAACTGAAGATGAACAATGTAAATGAGAACGATCAAATATAAGCATTGAACCGACTTCCCATTCATAAATCATTTCAACTTCTAATCCTTTTAAATTTTCAATATTTTCATGTTTTAAATATTTTTCATGAATTTCTTTGTTGAACGGTTTGTCACCATATAATTTTAAATGTTCTGATGATCTTTTATTTTGTCCATAGTTTAAATTCTTTTTTTTAAGTTCTTCTGGATCTATCGTGAAGCTTGTAGATCCCTCATAAAATCTATTTTTAAAAATAACAGTACTACCGACTGGTGTTAGAGGTATCAAGCTTTGCTTATATATTTGATTTTTAAATTCAAATCCTGCATCAACGTGCAAACCAATTGGAGCATAACTCTCTTGTATAAGTCCGAAAATATCTCTACCTTTTTCATCTTTAAGGTTATCCATCCTAAATTTTCCTATCTCTTTCTCAAGTTTACTGCAGAAAAGTCTTTCTAAATTTTCATTATATCCTTGAAGCCATCTTTTTTTTGTAACATTTTGTTTTTTATTATGTACAGTTGTAGGCAGGTCTTCATAAAGTTTTAAAAATTCATTAATTTCTTCTTTGTTATATAAATCTTTTATCACTTTGGGCGGTGACTCAAGTTTTTTTATTTCTTTAATTTTTTCATTCATTGAATATTATTCACCCATGTTTATTAATGTTCCTCTTTGTTTAGCGCCTAAATAAGAAGAATAAAAAATTATAACACCTAAAATAAAATAAACTATAGATATAGATATTGATTTAATTATGTCGAAATAATTAACAGTATTATTCAATAGAATGTTTCTCATTTCTTCAAATATATGAACTAGAGGAAGACCTTTTGCTACAATTTGTAAAGAATAGGGTAAAATTTCAATTGGATAATAAATGCAGCCTAATGGAGCTAAAAAAAACAAACTTGCCCATGCAATGTTCTCAAATGAAGGACCGAACCTTAATAATCCTGATGTTACCAAAAGTCCTAAAGTAACACCAAACAAATATAACGGTAATAATAAAAGCAATAATGGCAAACCAAGTTTAAAAACTGAAACACCAAAAAGAGGTATTGCCAAAATTGCAGCAGGAACTAAACCAATAAGCGCTCTTAATATTGCTGTTAAAGTGAGCGATGTAATGATTTCGCTTATTCTAATTGGTGCTATAAATAAATTCGTAAAATTTCTACTCCAAATTTCTTCTAAAAACATCATATTAAAACTTATGCTAACTCTAAACAGGAAGTCATATAAGATTGCAGCTGTCAAAATAATACCTACTGTGTTACTGTAATAATCTGAACTTAAAGTAAAAAATTTTGATATAAAACCCCAAAGAAATATTTGCACAGTTGGCCAATAAATTAAATCTATAATTCTAGGTAAAGAGTTGCTTATTAAATATATATGTCTAAGTCCTAATGCATAAATCTTACTGAAGTCCATTTTCGCTCCTAGCTAGTTTGAGAAATGTTTCTTCAAGATTATTCCTTCCATGTTTTTTTATTATTTCTTTACAGGTTCCTCTGTCTATAATTTTTCCCTTCTTCATCATTATTATACTGTCGCAAAGTCTTTCAACTTCATTCATGTTATGGGAAGCAAGAAGTATAGTGACTTGATTTTTTGATCTATATTCTTGAATATAACTTCTTACAAAATCTCCTATATCTGGATCTAGACTTGCTGTCGGTTCATCTAAAAGTAAAATTTCTGGTTTATTAATTAATGATTTTGCTAAGGATACTCTATTTTTTTGTCCAGAGGATAACTCACCAGTTTTTCTTTTAAAAAAATTTTTAATGTCTAAATCTTGTGATATTTCTAATATTCGTTCACTCAAGTTTTTTACTCCATACAACCTTCCATACACTTCTAAATTTTGTTTAACCGTTAGTTTTTTTGGTAGCTCAATGTATGGAGAGCAAAAATTTATTCTCGACAATATCTTATCTCTTTTAAAAGAGTTTAAATTTTTATTATCTACAATTATTTCTCCTTCAGATGGTTCTATAAGACCAAGCATCATACCGATAGATGTAGTTTTTCCACATCCATTTGGCCCCAATAAACCCACAGTTTTATTTTTGTCAATATGGAAATTAATTTTATCTACTGCTAAATTTTTTTTAAAAACTTTAGAAAGATTTTTAACTTGAATAAACATTTAATTTGCAGCTCTTTTTAATCGATCATTTATTGCTATACCTGCATCTACATTTGGTATTTTTACAACACAAATCTTTTTAAATCCTTGTTTTTTTATTTTTCTGAAAGTTTTATATAAATTAGATGCAGCTTCTTTCAAGTCTGATTTTTTACTCAGATTAAAATAATTTCTCTTATTTTTGTATTTTTTTCCAAATGTAACTAAAGCGCAATTTGAATCTGCATTATTTTGATTTAATAATACAGGAATACCTGGTGAATAATGTTTTTTTAACATACCAGGTGAAATTATTTTTGAATTTTTTTTTAAAACATTAATTTTTAAATATTTTTTTATAGTTTTAGCTTCAATTATTCCGGGTCTTAAAATCTTTGGTTTTCCAATTAAGCTTACCACAGTCGATTCAATTCCAATTTTAGAATAACCGCTGTTAATAATTATCTTAATCCTTTTTTTAAATTCATCTGAAACATCTTGGGCATTTACTGGACTTATCCCAGAAGATAAATTTGCACTAGGCATGGCTAAAGGAAAATCAAGTTTTTTAAGAACTGATCTTGTAGTTCTATGGCTTGGAAATCTTATTGCGACGGTATTTAATTTAGCTGTAACTAAAGATTGAATCTTAGATATATTTCTTTTTTTTAAAACAAAAGTAATAGGCCCGGGGCAAAATTTTTTGTATAATGTATAAAAGTCACGATTAAAGATTACATCTTTATTAGCATCTTTATAATTTAAATAATGTACAATTAATGGATTTTTTTTTGGTCTTTTTTTTAAGTTATATATCTTTTGAACAGCTACTTTTGAATACGCGTTTCCACCTAGCCCATAAACTGTTTCAGTAGGCAAACCTACTACATTTCCCTTTTTCAAACTTGCAATACATTTGCGTAGTATTTTTTTGTTAAAAGAAAATATATTTAAATAGATATTTTTCATAATGTTATTATTATACTATTAATGAAAAATGAAAATATTCCAGCTGATGTTAAAAGTAAATCATTAAAAGAAGCTAGAGAAGAAATTAATGAAATTTTGAATAAACTTGAGAACAAAGATGTAGATTTAGCAGGTTCAATCAATGATTATAAAAGATTAATTCAGCTTAACAATCATGTTGATAAATTGTTAAAAAAAAAGGTTAAGGAAATTTCCTCAATTACAAAGAAAATTAAAAAAGATGATTAAAATTAAATTAATTAGAAACGCAAAGAAAGTTGATAAATTTCTAATCAACTATTTGAAAAAGCAAGATAGATCTTTACTAATTAACCCAATGAAGTATGGAATTATATCTGGAGGAAAAAAAATAAGATCTGCTGTTATATTGAGTGCAGGAAAAATATTTAATCTTAATCAAAAAAAATTAATTAATATATGCGCTTCTGTTGAATGTATTCATTCGTACTCTTTGATACACGATGATCTTCCATGTATGGACGATGACTCAGTAAGAAGAGGCAAGCCCTCAACACATATTAAATTTGGTGAGGCTTCAGCTGTTTTGGCTGGGAATTCTTTATTAACTCTGGCATTTGAGATAATAGCTGACAAAAACTATTATATTAATTCGAAATCAAAAAATGAAATTATTAAGTCATTGGCATATTGTTCAGGTCATACAGGAATAGCCGGCGGTCAAGAGCTTGATCTTAAATTTGAGAAAAAGAAAAAGAGTTTTAATCAGATCATATCGATGCAAAAGAAAAAAACAGGAAAATTATTTAGCTTTTGTCTTTATGTAGTAGGAGAATTAGCAAAAAAGAGTAATAAAGAAAAAAAATCCTTAAGTACTTTAGGCGAAGAAATTGGACTTTTGTTCCAACTTGCAGATGATTTTTTAGATATCAAGGGCTCAAAAAAATTAGTGGGCAAACCAATAAAAAAAGATCATAAAAAAGGAAAATCAACCTTAATAAATTTGATGGGGTACGAAAAAGCAACTATCTATGCAAATAATTTAAAGAAAAAGATATTGCTTAAATTAAAAAAACATGGAAAAAAAGCGAAGGACTTATCCGATATTATAGAATTTATACTGGGTAGAAATTTTTAATGACTAGATTAATAAGGCAAATAAATTTTCCTGCAGATTTAAGAAAATTTCAGAAAGATAAACTTAAACAAATTTCAAGTGAATTAAGAGATGAATTAATTGATGTAGTCTCTGAAACCGGAGGACATCTTGGGGCAGGTTTAGGTGTTGTAGAGTTAACAGTAGCTTTACATTATGTTTTTAATACTCCTAAAGATAAATTAGTTTGGGATGTAAGTCATCAATGTTATCCCCACAAAATTATAACCGGAAGAAAAGATAAAATTAAATCTCTAAGAAAAGGTGGAGGTTTATCTGGATTTACAAAAAGATCTGAAAGTGAATATGATCCTTTTGGTGCAGCACATAGTTCAACTTCTATTTCCTCAACTCTTGGGATGGCAGTAGCTAAAAAATTATCTAATAATAATAATAATGTAGTTGCAGTAATTGGCGATGGAGCAATGAGTGCAGGTATGGCTTACGAAGCTATGAATAATGCTGGAGCATTAAAGTCTAAACTTATAGTAGTCCTTAACGATAACGATATGTCGATTGCAAAACCTGTAGGAGCTATGAGTAAATATCTTGCAAGACTTTTGTCAGGAAAATTATATTTTAGTTTTAGAGAAACAGTCAAAATGGTTATTTCTGCTTTCTCAAAAAGATTTAGTCAAAAAGCAGGTAAAGCAGAGGATATGTTAAGAGGATTGGTAACAGGAGGAACTTTGTTTAGTGAATTAGGTTTTTACTATATTGGTCCAGTTGATGGACATGATGTTGATAATCTAGTTCAAATATTTGAAAATGTTAAAAATTCAAGTCACCAAGGGCCAATTTTAATTCACGTAAGAACTCAAAAGGGTAAAGGCTATAAACCAGCGGAAGAGTCAGGTGATAAATATCATGGAGTGTCTAAATTTAACGTAGCTACAGGGGAACAAAGCAAATCTAAGTCTAATGCTCCTGCTTACACAAAAGTGTTCGCCGAAACATTAATTAAGCATGCCGAACAAGATACTAAGATTATTGGAATTACAGGAGCTATGCCCTCTGGAACAGGTTTAAATTTATTTGAAAAAAGATTTCCAGATAGGACTTTTGATGTTGGAATAGCTGAACAGCATGCTGTAACTTTTGCTGCTGGCTTAGCGACAGAGGGTTACAAGCCGTATGCAGCAATTTATTCGACCTTTCTACAGCGTGCCTATGATCAAGTCGTTCATGATGTAGCTATTCAGTCATTACCTGTAAGATTTGCAATAGATAGAGCAGGCCTAGTAGGCGCTGATGGCCCAACTCATGCTGGTTCATTTGATATTACATACTTATCTACCCTACCTAATTTTGTAGTTATGGCTGCTAGCGATGAGTCTGAGCTTGTAAAAATGATTAATACTTCAGTTCATATTAATGATCGTCCATCTGCGTTTAGATATCCTCGAGGTAATGGAATAGGAGTTGAAATACCCTTAATTAGTGATCTTTTAGAAATTGGAAAAGGAAGAGTCATTAAGGAAGGGAAAAAAGTTGCAATTTTAAATTTTGGAACAAGATTAGAAGAATGCAAAAAAGCATCAGAGATATTGTCTAAAAAAGGAATAGATATAACAATTATTGATGCAAGATTTGCTAAGCCTTTAGATGAAAAATTAATTATGGAAGCCGCAAACAATCATGAAGTTTTAATTTCAATCGAAGAAGGGTCGGTAGGTGGATTTGGTTCTCATGTCATGCAATTTCTATCTGATAGAGGAGTATTTGATAAGGGATTAAAATTCAGGTCTATGATTTTACCTGATATATTTATTGATCAAGACACTCCTGAAAAAATGTATGAAAAAGCTGGGTTGGATAGCTTATCAATTTCCAATAAAATTCAGGAAACTTTAAATTCAAATATTGTTTTAGCTAAGAATAAAAGCAAACTATCTAATTAGCTGCACTGAGCTCGGTGCATTAATAAATGATCAAGTAAAACACAACTTATCATTGCTTCACCTATAGGAACTGCTCTTATTCCAACGCAAGGATCATGTCTTCCTTTAACAGAAATTTTTGTGTTTTTACCTTTTTTATCTATAGTCTCACGACTGGTTAAAATTGAAGAAGTTGGTTTGACCGCAAAAGATGTAACAATATCTTGACCTGAGGAAATTCCACCTAAAATTCCTCCAGAATGATTAGTTTTGAATTTAATTTTTCCAGAACTTTTTCTAATTTCATCTGAGTTTTCTTCACCGCTTAAAAAAGCTGCATTCATTCCTGTTCCAATGTTGACACCTTTGACCGCGTTAATGCTCATAAGTGCTGCAGCAATGTCAGTATCTAATTTTGAGTAAATAGGAGCTCCTAAACCAATAGGAATTCCTGAAGCTCTTAATTCAATAACAGCCCCACAAGAGGAACCAGCTTTTCTTACAGCCAAAAGATATTTTTCCCACAGCTTCACAGATTTTTTATCTGGACAGAAAAAAGGGTTTTTTCTTATTTCAGAATTTTTCCAATTTTGTTTATCGCAAGACATCAATCCTAGTTGAGTTACAGCACCAATTATATTAAATTTTTTACCTATGATTTTTTTTAAAACTATTTTAGCTACGGCTCCGGCAGCTACTCTACTAGCAGTTTCTCTTGCCGATTGTCTTCCACCACCTCTAAAATCTCTAATGCCATATTTTCTAAAATATGTGTAATCAGCATGCCCTGGTCTAAATTTGTTTTTAATAGATTCATAATCTCTAGATTTTTTGTCTTCGTTATGAATAATAATAGAGATAGGTGTTCCAGTAGTTTTTCCCTCAAACACCCCAGAAAGAATAATCACTTTGTCCGACTCTCTTCTTTGAGTAGTAAACTTAGATTGCCCGGGTCTTCTTCTGTCCATGTCTTTTTGAATGTCTTTCTCAGATATCGCTATATTTGGAGGGCAACCATCTATAACACAGCCTATAGCCGGTCCATGGGACTCTCCCCACGTAGTAAATCTAAATATTTTTCCAAAAGTATTAAAAGACATAGATATTTAATGTATAAATTATTTTATAGAATATATGAATCAAAAAAATGGCAAAAACTCACTTGGATTAGATTCTTGCTTCGAAGATCTTGAAAATCCTATCGATTTGTTCAAAAAATGGTTTTCAGAAGCTGAGAAAGCAGAAATTAACGATCCAAATGCAGTAGCAGTAGCATCATCCGATAAAGATAATCAACCAAACGTAAGAATGGTTTTACTAAAAGGCCTGAGCAACAAAGGTTTTGTTTTTTATACGAATTTTAATAGTAAAAAAGGAGGTGAGTTAAAAAGTAATCAAAAAGCCTCAATGTGCTTTCATTGGAAAAGTTTAAGAAGACAAGTAAGAATAAAAGGAAAAGTTGAAGAAGTAACACCCAAAGAAGCTGATGACTATTACAATTCAAGACCTTATAAAAATAAAATTGGTGCGTGGGCTTCATCTCAATCCAAGGTATTAGATAAAAGAGAAACTTTTTTAGAAAAAATTAAAAAATTTGAAAAACAATATCCTGATCAAAATAAAATTCCAAGACCACCTCATTGGTCTGGCTGGAGATTAATACCAAATGAAATTGAATTTTGGTTAGATGGAGAAGGTAGAATTCACGAAAGACTAAATTACATAAAATCTAATGATAAATGGAGCAAAGAACTTCTTTATCCTTAAAAAGATCTATTAAGACTGAAGCTAGTTAAATTTTGCAAAATTCTTTTTTCCTCATTATCGGGAAAAATACCTAAAGAGTCATAAGAAACATTTACAAAATACTCAGCTCTTTTTAAACTTGCCTCAACTGCTTTATATTTATTAATCAAAGCTAAAGTTTCGCTAAAATCATCTTCATTTCTTTTATCTTTTTTTAAAATTTCAGATAAAAAATTTCTTTCTTCTTCATTACCTTTTTGAAAGACTATGATTAATGGAAGCGTTACTTTTCCTTCAAAAAAATCTTTACCAATTTCTTTTCCAAAAAATTTATCTTTTCCGTAATAATCTAAAGCATCATCTGCTATCTGAAATGCAAGACCAAGATTTTTTCCATAAGACTCTAAAGCTTTTTTTTCTTTTTCGTTGACTTTTGCAATACAAGCTCCTGTTTTTGTTGCTGCTGAAAAAAGTGATGCTGTTTTTAAATTAATAATATCAATATATGTGTCCTCTAATAGATCTGCTTCCCCTTTATGTTGGAGTTGCAAAACTTCACCTTGAGCAATTTTAGCTGAAGTAGAAGAAAGTAATTTAAGAACTTCTAAATCTTCATCATCAACCATAATTTCAAAACATCTGCTTAAAAGATAATCGCCAACTAATATAGAAGATTGATTACCCCAAATAGAATTAGTTGTTTTAACTCCTCTTCGCAAAGAACTCTCATCAATTACATCATCATGTAATAATGTTGCTGAATGAATAAGCTCGACGCAAGCAGCTAAATTTATATCCCGATCTCCCAGTTCATAACCGGATAATTTAGCGGATCCTAAAGTTAGAAGTGCTCTTAGTCTTTTTCCGCCGGATTTAAGATGATGATCAGCCATTTTTTCTATCAAGCTCACATCGCTCTTTAATTTAAGGCGAACTAAATTCTCTACTTTTTCTAATTTAGCTCCTACTAGATTTTTGAGCTCTAAGTAGGCTGAATTTGCAGATTTTTTTAACGGAATTACTGAACCCATAATTAATAATTATAATTGATTTTCACAATAATAATTTTTTAAATCAAACCCTGGTGACGCACCCATAATTCAACTAGAAGTAGCGTAATAAAACAATTAAAATTTAAATTTTTGCTGTTATAAGAATAATTATAACTAGCAAAAAATTATGTTTTCTATTTTCAAAAAAAAAACAGTAGTACCTCATGTGAGATTAACAGGCATTATTGGTTCAGCTGGTCGTTTTAAACAAGGTATGGAATTAGCCAATCAAAGGGATATCCTAAAAAAAGCTTTTTCAGTTAAAAAGATTTCTCACGTGGCTATTTCAATAAATTCTCCTGGTGGCTCACCCGTACAATCACATTTAATTTATAGTTATATAAGAGAGCTTGCTGATAAAAAAAAAGTAAAAGTTTTAATTTTTGCTGAAGATGTAGCTGCTTCCGGAGGATATTTCATTGCTTGCGCCGGAGATGAAATATTTGCTAACTCAAGTTCAATAATTGGCTCAATTGGAGTTATATCTGCTTCATTTGGTTTTAAAGATTTAATCCAAAAAATTGGAGTTCAGAGAAGAGTGTATACTGCAGGAAAAAATAAAAGTACTTTAGATCCTTTTGTAGAAGAAAAAGAAGAAGACGTAAAAAGATTGAAAAATATCCAATTAGAGTTACATGCTGATTTTATTAAAGTTGTTGAAACCAGCCGTGGGTCAAAATTGAAAGATCCAGAAAAAAATAATATTTTTACAGGAGAATTTTGGACAGGCAAATCGGCTTTGAGACTAGGCTTAATTGATGGTATCGGAAATGCAGATCAAGTGCTTAAAGAAAAATTTGGAGATAAAGTTATAATTAAAAACTTTGAAAAACGAAAGGGTTTTTTAGCAAAAAAACTTTCTTCATCAATCTCTGATCCTTTTGATAAAATGATAAATAATTTAGAAGAAAAATCGATGTGGCAAAAATTTGGTTTATAGATGCCAACTAGAAAAAAATTAAAATCTTTATCTTTTCAAGAGATTATAATGAATTTGCAAAAATTTTGGGGAAAATATGGCTGCATAATCTTGCAACCTTATGATTTGGAAGTAGGAGCGGGAACTTTTCATCCCGCAACAACCTTAAGATCTTTAGGACCTAAACCATGGAAAGCAGCTTATGTACAACCTTCAAGAAGACCGACAGACGGAAGATATGCAGAAAATCCAAATCGATTACAGCATTACTATCAGTATCAAGTAATCATAAAACCATCACCAGATAATATTAAACAAACTTATTTAAAAAGCTTATCAGCGATAGGTATAGATGTTAAGAATCACGACATAAGGTTTGTGGAAGATGATTGGGAAAGTCCAACATTAGGTGCAGCAGGATTAGGCTGGGAGGTTTGGTGCGATGGTATGGAAATAACCCAATTTACATATTTTCAACAAATGACAGGATTAGAATGTAAACCTGTTCCTGTTGAAATGACTTACGGTTTAGAAAGATTATGTATGTTTGTTCAAGGAAAAAAAAATGTATTTGATCTTGATTGGAATAATGAAGGTGTAAAATACAAAGATGTATTTTTTCAAGCAGAAAAAGAATTTTCTGCATACAATTTTGAATTTGCTAATACCGAAACTTTATTAAAAAATTTCGAATCGACAGAAATTGAATGTAAATCTTTATTAGATAAAAAACTTTCTTTACCTGCATACGATCAATGCTTAAAAGCAAGTCATATATTTAATTTACTTGATGCTAGAGGAGTAATTGGTGTTGCAGAAAGAACTGGATACATTAATAGAATAAGAGAACTTGCAAAAGGATGCGGAGCACTTTGGTTAAGTACACAAATTTAATAAATTATGTCTGAATTTTTGCTTGAACTTTATAGCGAAGAAATACCTCCTCAACTTCAAATTAATGCCAGAACACAACTTAAACAGCAACTTGAAAATTCTTTTAAAGAAGAAGGAATTCAGTACAAGGATTGTTTAGAATATTCAAGCCCAACCAGATTAAGTATTTACATAAAAGGTATCCCTGAAAAAATTAAAATTAAATCAAAAGAAATTAAAGGACCCAAGGTAGGAGTTCCAGAAAGCGTTCTACAAGGTTTTGCTAAGTCTCGTAATATTTCTGAAAAAGAACTATTTATAAAAGAAACAGAAAAGGGTGAATTTTACTTTATAAAAACTGCAGAAAAAAATATTTTTGTAGAGGATTTGTTGACCAGTATTTTACCAAAAGCTATATCTTCAATTAGTTGGAAAAAATCTATGAAATGGTCATCAAATAATTTGATGTGGGGTAGACCACTTAGATCAATATTTTCCATATTTAATGGTAAAAAATTAACTTTTAAGTATCAGCATTTAGAGTCAACAGACAATATTATCATTGAACAAGATTTAATTACAAAATCCAAAAAAATTAAAAATTTTAAAGAGTATTTTTTACTTCTTAAAAGCAATAAAATTGTCATAGATCAAAATGAGAGACAAAAAATAATATTAAAAAAATTCAATTCAGTTTCAAATTCAAAAAACTATAAAGAACAATATAACCAACGTCTTTTAGAGGAAGTTGTGAATATTGTAGAAGATCCTAATGTATTATTAGTTGATTTTGATAAGGAGTATTTAAAAATTCCTGAAGAAATAATTATTTCTACACTTGAAAAGCACCAAAGGTATTTTCCTATATTTGATAATCGAGAAAGACTAACAAATTATTTTTTTGTTGTTGCTAACAAGAAAGATGAGAAAAAACTTATCACAGAAGGAAATAAAAGAGTTGTAGATGCACGACTTTCTGATGCCAAATTTTTTTGGGAGAAAGATAGATCCAAAAACCTTATAAAACAAATAGCTAATCTTAAAACAATTACCTTTTATGAAAAAATAGGAACCATTTATGATAAAACGCAAAGAATAAGAAACTTAGCTGGCTTACTTTCTGATGAATTAAATATAAATAAAGAAAAAGTTCAAGTGGCTGCATCTATTTCAAAATCAGATTTATGTTCGGATTTAGTTGGGGAGTATCCAGAATTACAAGGTGTGATGGGAAAATATTTTGCACTTGCCCAAGGTTTTGAAGATGATGTTGCTAACTCTATAAGTGAACATTATCTTCCAATAGGTTTAACTTCAGCAATTCCCAAAAAACCTTTTAGTTATTCAATCGCTATTGTAGATAAGATAGATACTTTAGTAGGTTTTTTTCTTATAAACGAAAAACCAACCAGCTCAAAAGATCCTTTTGCTCTTAGACGATCAGCAATTGGTTTACTAAGAATTATTATTGAGAACAAATTAACAATTAGATTAAGGGATCTTATTAATTATGCAATCAGACTTTATGAAGAACAAGGAGTTGAAATTAAAAACGAAAACACAGAAATTGAAGTACTTGATTTTTTAAAAGAAAGAATGAGAAATATTTTAAAATTAAAAAATATAAAGATTGATATTATCGAAGCATCAATCAGTTCTCATACTGGTGATAATTTCTTAGATCTTTACAAAAAAAATCTTCTGATGAACAAATATATTAATAAAGATGTAGGAGTTAACGCTATCAGTTCTTACAAAAGAGCTTCTAATATTACTGACAAAGTAGACCAAAGAATCATCGGTAGGCCAGATGCAGTACTTTTTAGAAAAGAAGAAGAAAAAATACTATTTGAGAAGATTAATGAAATACAAAAAGCTTTTACAGTGAAAGAAAGCAATAAAGATTATGAAAATTTATTAATTAGGTTATCAGAAACAAAACAATTTACAGATAATTTTTTTGACAATGTGGTTGTAAATGACGAGAATCAAGATATTAAGAATAATAGATTAGAGTTATTAAAAATGTTTTGTAATACATTTAATAATTTTATTAATTTTTCAAAATTAGAAGGTCTTTAATGGCAAAAGTAATATTTAGTTTCGATGATAAATCAGCAAAAAAACTAAAAAATAAAAAAAATATACTTGGTGGAAAGGGAGCAAACCTTGGTGAAATGGGCAGACTAGGCTTACCTGTGCCTCCAGGTTTCACTATTACTACTGAAGTGTGTGAAATTTTTTATAAAAACAAAAAAAAATTACCTAATAAAATAATAAAAAATATTGAAGAAGATTTAAAGAAAATTGAAAAAAAAACCAAAAAAAAATTTGGTGACTTAAAAAATCCACTACTAGTTTCAGTAAGATCAGGTGCAAGAGTGTCAATGCCCGGTATGATGGATACAATATTAAATCTAGGCCTTAACGATAAAACAGTAGAGGCTTTAGGTAAAAAAACATCAAATCGTCGATTTGCAAAAGATAGCTATAGAAGATTTATTCAAATGTACAGCAATGTCGTTTTGGGTATTGAAGGACATTTATTTGAAGAATTAATAGATAATTATAAGCTTACCAAAGGAGTTTTATTAGATACCGAGCTCGATGAAAGTGATTGGGATGGATTAATTAAAAATTTTAAAGAATTAGTGAAAAAAGAAAAAAAAATTAACTTTCCTCAAAATGTTAAACAACAACTTTATGGAGCTATTAATGCAGTATTTTTATCTTGGGAAAGTCAAAGAGCTAAAACTTATAGAAAGTTAAATCAAATTCCAGATCATTGGGGAACAGCAGTAAATGTTCAAGCCATGGTTTTTGGAAACATGGGAAAAGATTGTTCTACTGGAGTAGCTTTTACTCGAAACCCTTCAACAGGAGAAAAATTATTCTTTGGTGAATTTTTAATTAACGCCCAAGGAGAAGATGTTGTAGCTGGAACAAGAACGCCTCAATACATTACAAAAAAAGCAAAATTAAACTCTGGCTCAAAAGATCTTTCAATGGAAGAAGCTATGCCAAAAGTTTACAAACAACTTGCAAAAATTTTCGTAAAATTAGAAAAACATTATCGAGATATGCAAGATATTGAGTTTACCGTTGAAAATAAAAAATTATGGATGCTACAGACAAGATCAGGAAAAAGAACAGCAAAAGCAGCAATTAAAATTGCAGTAGATATGGTTAAAGAAAAACTTATTTCAAAAAAAGAAGCTTTGCTAAGAATTGATCCTAACTCACTTGACACTTTATTGCATCCAACTTTAGACGAAAAAGTTGAAAAGGAAATTATTGCATCAGGATTACCTGCATCACCAGGAGCAGCAAGTGGAAAAGTTGTTTTTACAGCTAATGAAGCTGAAAGACTTAACGGCATGATGCAAGATACGATATTGGTTAGGTTAGAAACTTCACCAGAAGATATTCATGGTATGCATGCTGCAAAGGGAATTTTAACAGCTCGAGGAGGAATGACAAGTCATGCTGCCGTAGTTGCTAGAGGCATGGGAAGGCCTTGCGTATCTGGTTCAAGCGAAATTACAATTGATTATGAAACAAAACAATTTAAAGCAGGAAATGAGATTATAAAAGAAGGTGACGTCATAACTATTGATGGAGGAAGTGGAAAAATTATGAAAGGCCTGGTTCCAACGGTTCAGCCTGAAATATCAGGTTATTTTTCTACAATTATGAAATGGGCAGATGAATTTAGAAAATTAAGAGTTAGAACCAACGCAGAAACAGAAGCTGATAGTAAGACAGCGAGAGAATTTGGCGCTGAAGGCATCGGTCTTTGTAGAACAGAACATATGTTTTTTGACGAAGAAAGAATTTTATCAGTAAGACAAATGATTTTATCTAGATCTATAGAAGATAGAAATCATGCGCTGTTAAAACTTTTACCTCATCAAAAAGATGATTTTAAAAAGATATTTAAAATTATGTCTGGTTTGCCAGTAACAGTAAGATTGCTAGACCCACCTTTGCATGAGTTTTTACCTAAAGCGGAAAAAGATATAGAAGAAGTTGCGCGATCTTTAAATTTATCATCTAAAGAAATTAAAGATAGAATTGCAGAACTTCACGAAGAAAATCCAATGTTAGGCCATAGAGGATGTAGACTTGGAATTTCATTTCCGGAAATTTATGAAATGCAATGCGAAGCTATTTTTGAGGCATTAATTGAGCTAAAAAAAGAAAAAATAAAAGCAGCGTTTGTTGAAATAATGATACCATTAGTTTCAAAGGATACAGAATTAAAAATCTTAAGAGCTCTAGTAAAAAGAATAGCTAAAAAAATTGAGTTAAAAAATAAAACTAAACTAGACTATACCGTTGGAACAATGATTGAGTTACCAAGAGCTGCTTTACAAGCTAAATCAATTTCAAAACATGCAGATTTCTTTAGTTTTGGAACTAATGATTTAACACAAACTACGTTTGGTATTAGTCGAGATGACTCGGGTAAATTTTTAAAAGATTATATCGATAATAAAATTTTTGATGTAGATCCGTTTGTGAGTATCGATCAAAGCGGTGTAGGTGAGCTTGTTGAACTAGCTTCTTCTAGAGGGAGGAAAGTTAATAAAAAACTCAAGCTCGGAATTTGTGGTGAACACGGTGGCGATCCAAAAAGTATTGAGTTTTGTTCTAGAACAGGACTTAACTATGTTTCCTGCTCTCCATTTAGGGTTCCTGTTGCAAGACTTGCAGCTGCACAAGCGGAATTAAGAAAATAGATTAAAAAAATAACATATCATCTTTGCAGATTATTCATCATATAAACATTGTTATTAAACAACTTTCAGGTATTGTTGTAGAAAAAAAGGCACTATGAATTTAATCTGTATAACAAACAAGCAAACAAAAATTGTTAAAACTACAATACTCTTTTTTTTATTATTTTTTTCATTTCAAATAAGCGTTAGAGCCGCAGTAAACTGTAGTTCTTTAACAAATAGTGGTACCGTAACTATAAGTTGGACAGACTCTTATTGTTTTTTTGGTCAACCAGGTAATGCAAGTAACACATCTGGAGCGGCTGATGACGCTACCTATACAAATGATGGCACAATATCCCTTCGATATCGAAATGTTCGAGGTTTTTATAATGGTTTTGATAATACAAAAATGATTAATAACGGAACAATTGAAAGTAACGCACAACATCGTTACGGATATCAAAGCGCCTTTCATGACGAAGGTGATGATGGTGAATCAATAAATAACGGCACAATAAATTTAGATTATGGTGCCTCAGGTGGAAATGGTAACAACGGCGCTTTTCGTATGAACATAGGATCAGGACAAAGTTTTACTAATTCAAGTGGAGCTTCAGTTACTGTTATAGGTTCTAATGGAAATCCTGGTGGTTTGATACAAAGCGATAATACAACCGTTACAAATAACGGAACATTCACAATAGGTGGAAGCGGCACAACACAAAAGGCAATTAGATATTATGATACTGCTGATGGGCAAACTTTAATTAATACAGGGACTATAACTCAAAGTGGAAGTACTGACGCTATTTTAAATGAAGGAACAAATGCAGTAATCACTAATACAGGAACAATAAATGGAGCCGTTTACGATATTAATAATACTGGAACTATCACAACATTAACGAATGACCAAGGTGGAAATGACTCGCTTACATTAGATGGAAATGTTCCAACTAACTATAATGTAATTTTAAACTCTACTTCAGATTTTGGTAAAGTTGATTTTTCAAACGAGTCTGGATCACTTACATTTGGAATTGATTCTTCCTCTTCACTAGCAATAAATACATATTCGGCAGTTTTACAGAACATTGAAGCCAGCAATATTGGAAACGAAGCAACATGGACAAATTATAACAGTACATTAAAATGGAGACTAGTCGAAAATGGAGACGATTGGGATCTAGAAGTAGCTAATAGAAGAACAGGTTATAAAGTTAGGATACCTAAAACAAGATTTTCGGCAATAGCTACAGTTTTAGAAAACTTTAATACTAATGGAACCAAGTCTACTCTTACAAGCAATCTTGACGCTTTGTCTGACACAGCTTTGGAAAAAGCAATGAGACAAATCAAAGGAATGACGATTCAAAAATCAATTGGCCAAAGTGTAAGAAGCAATAACAGCTTTAAAAGAGCTATGACCTCAGCGGTTAAAGGACCTAGCTTTGGTCAATTAGTTCAAAATAATTTCGCTAGTTTAAGTTTTGACGATGTTCAAAATTACTATAACCCTAGAGTAGAAAGAATAAATTTAACAAATGATTTTACAATTAGTGATATTGCTAATATTTATTCAAAAAGAAACTTATTACAAATAGGTGCACCTGATAATTCATTTTATTTAAGAACTTTTGGTGGTGTTACTGATCAAAAAAAAGTTGGAGATGAGATTGGCTATGAGTCAACCACAGCAGGCTTTGTGTTTGGAAATCAAACTATTATTGATAATTTACAAGCAGGATGGGGACTAGGATTTTCAACAACAGGATTAGATTATGATGAGGGCTATGGTTTAAATAATACTCACAGTTTACATGCTAACTTTTTTGCAAATAAAGAATATAGAAAGTTTGATACATCTCTAAATTTAGGATCATTTATTTCAAAAAATAATTCAACTAGAAACATCACTGAGGGAAGTACACAAACTTTAAAGTCTGATAGGCATGAATTAGGCTTTGATTTAACTGGAGGAATTTCAAAAAAAATAACTCTGGGTAACTGGGTTTTTAATCCAACAGCTACAATAAATACTGCCTATGTTTTACAGGATGATATTGATGAAAGTGGGGGAGATTTAGCTCTTAAAATTAAAACTGATAATTTATTGCAAATCAAACCAGAATTGGGTTTCAATTTAGACAGAGAGTTTTCAAATAATGGCTTTGTTTCCAGAGGATTTAACCTTTCGCTGTTCGGCAGCGAGGAGAATAAATTAGATGGAGCCGATTCAACTGCTACAATAAAAGATACCGGTGACGGATATGCTTTAACAGAAAATAAAAAAAGGGATCAATTTGTTACTGCAGGACTCGGATATTCCTCCGCAAATACAAAAAATAATAGCCAGTTTTTAATTAATGCTTTTGAAACGAAAAATAAGAATAATGATATGAACTCTTCTTTAGTTTCTTTTACGTATAATAAGAAGTTTTAATTAAGCACCAAACTAGTATCGAACGATTTAGCGCTATGAGTAATAGCTCCTACTGAAATTCTATCTATTCCCGTATTAGATATTTTTCTAATATTTTTTAAGCTGGCATTTCCTGAGTATTCAGTTTCATATTTATTTTTACAAATTTTTAAACATTTTCTTAATTGCTTAGTGTTCATATTATCGAATAAAATTCTTTTAAATTTAAGTCCTATTATTTGATTTAATTGCTTAAGATTTTCTATTTCCACTGTCACAATTTTTTTAGTCTTAATGACTTTTTTTACCAATCCTCTTAAATTTTTTTCTGAATATATATGATTATCTTTAATTAATATTTCATCACTTAAATTGTAACGATGATTATATCCTCCACCTTTTTTAACAGCGTATTTTTCTAATAATCTTAGATTTGGTGTAGTTTTGCGAGTACAGCATATTTTAGTTATTTTATTTACTTTTTTCACATATTGGTTAGTCAAGGTAGCTATACCTGAAGCATGATTTAAAAAATTTAAAGCAGTTCTTTCTGCAATTAAAATTGTTTTTGTTTTAGCTTTTATCTCTGCAATAACTTTATTTTTTTTAATCTTTTTTCCATCTTTTATTTTTGCTTTAAAACTTGCTTCTTTGCCGATTAATTTGAAAGCTGCTTTACAAAAGTCTAATCCAGCAATAATACCGTTTTGTTTTGCAATTATTTTTGCTTTTGATTTCTTATTTTTAAAACTAATTAAACTGGTTGTAATATCACCTATAGGTCTTAAATCTTCATCTAGGGCTTTTTTAACAATAGAGTTAATATATTTTTGGTTTAATTTTTGCACTGATCTAACGACCAATTTCAGTCATTCTAATTACAGATTTTCGAGCTGCTTCGATAGTTTTGTCGTCTAAGAGTATTTCATTTGATTCATTTTCTAAACAGTCTAAAATTTTCTCTAAGTCTATTTTCTTCATATACGGACATAAGTTACAAGGTTTGATAAATGATACGTTTGGATTATCTGCTTCAACGTTATCACTCATTGAACATTCAGTAACAAGCATAACTTTTTTAGGCTGATTATCTTTTACGTATTTTACCATGCCAGAAGTAGATCCTGCAAAATCAGAAGCTTTAATCACATCTGGCGGACACTCAGGATGTGCAATAATTTTAATACCTGGGTTTTGAGATTTAATATCTTCAATTTCTTTTCCTGTAAATTGTTCGTGAACTATACAAGTTCCTTTCCATGAAATGATTTTAACTTTAGTATTTTTTGAAACATAATCTGCAAGATACTGGTCGGGAAGAAAAATAACTTTTTCAACATTAAGTGACTCAACAACTTTTACAGCATTAGCAGAGGTGCAACAAACGTCTGTTTCAGCTTTAACATCAGCTGATGTATTTACATATGACACAACTGGAACACCAGGGTATTTTTGTTTTAACAATCTAACATCTTTTCCAGAGATTGAACTAGCTAAAGAACAACCAGCTTCCATATCTGGCAAATAGACTTTTTTTGTAGGACTCATTAATTTTGCAGTTTCTGCCATAAAGTGAACTCCACATAAAATAATCTTATCAGCTGAAGTTTTAGAAGCTTCTATTGCTAGGGCGAGAGAGTCAGCCGCAATATCTGCTACCCCATGATAAATTTCAGGTGTTTGATAATTATGTGCTAGGATTATTGCATTTTTCTGTTTTTTTAATTTATTAATTTTTTCAATTAAAGGTGCATGAATTTTCCACTCTGCATCAGGGATAAATTTAGAGATCTTTTTATAGATCTCTTTAGAGTTTGGTAAACTTTGTTGTTGTACAGACATACTTATTCTAATCTATCAACTTGAACTAAAATTGTCATTCATTTATTGTCGCATTATATATGCGGTCGTGCTGAAATTGGTAGACAGGCACGCTTGAGGGGCGTGTGGGTTTCCCGTGAGAGTTCGAGTCTCTCCGACCGCACCAAAACGTAAAGAAAACGTGTTTTTTGACTTATTGTAAAGTGTTGTTAGTGACCAATTAAAGGTATAGAGCCATTAATATCTAAGCTTAATTAAATATAATTAATCTATTATGGAAAATTTTTTATCTCTTAAATTAGAAGAAACTCTTTTTGAGTCTTTAGCCAAAATTAATTTCAAGACTCCAACACCTATTCAAGCTAAAGCTATTCCTATTGCATTAGAAGGTAAAGATATTTTAGGGACTGCACAAACTGGAACTGGAAAAACGGGAGCTTTTGGCATTCCTTTAGTAAACCATTTACTTAAAACAAAAAAAGAAACTGCATTAGTAATGACGCCAACCAGAGAACTTGCAACGCAAGTTACGCAAACTTTAAATAACTTAATTGGAAGAGGAAATATTAGAACAGCTTTATTAATTGGTGGCGACTCGATGCAAAAACAATTAAAACAAATGCGAAGAAATCCAAGGTTAATTGTCGGCACGCCTGGAAGAATTAACGATCATCTTAAGCGCAAAACTTTAAGACTTAATAATACATCTTTTTTAGTACTAGATGAGTCAGACAGAATGTTAGACATGGGTTTTACTCCTCAAATTAATCAAGTACTTGAAACAGTTCCTAAAAAACACCAAACTTTATTATTTTCTGCCACATTACCAAGCAATATTTTAAGGCTAGCTGAAAAATATTTAAATCAACCTGTTAGAATTTCAGTTGGTTCTATATCAACTCCTATTGAAAAAATTAAACAAGAAGTATTACGCGTTAATGATGGAGATAAATATAATCAATTAATCAAAGAAATTTACACCAGGCAGGGTTCTATTTTGATATTTGTTAAGACCAGACGAAACGCTGAAAAGATGGTAAAAAGACTAAAGTACGATGATCATGATGCTGATGCAATTCATGGAAACTTAAGACAAAACAAAAGAGATCGAGTTATTAAAGCATTTAGAAATAATCACTTTAGAATATTAGTGGGAACAGATGTTGCAAGCCGCGGTTTAGATATACCCGCAATAAAACATGTTATTAATTTTGATTTACCTCAGATACCTGAAGATTTTATTCATAGAATTGGAAGAACAGCAAGAGCAGGAGCCGAAGGTTCTGCATTAAGTTTTATCGGAAACGAAGATCGGATAAAATGGAATGCTATTCAAAGATTAATAGACCCAAATTTTAGAACAGAACCAGGTATAAATTCAAAACATAGAAGAAAAAGAGGTAAGCGAAATTTTAATAGACAAGATAGAAGAGGTAAAAATAGATTTACTAAGAAAAGACGAGATAATCAGGATAATCATGACAACCAAAATAAAAAACACAACAGATCTTTTAATTTTAAAAAAAAATTTAATGGAAAGAAAAAAGGTTTCAAAAAAAGGTTTTTTAATAAAAAAAAAAGGTTTTCAAGAATTTGACATTTGTAAAAAATATTGGTGTATTATCTTTTATTTATTGAAAGGATAAACTTGAAACGAAAAATTTTATTTTCTCTTTTATTTATTTTCGTATTTACGCATAAATTTTCTTATGCTGAAAAACCTTTAACTGTGGTTCAAGAAGTAGCACAATTAGGTAAATTTTCTGAGCCCTCAAAATATCCGGAAGGCATGCTTATATTTTTTGGATCTGCTTGTAAAAATTTTACCTGTAGAGCTGAAAAAGCTACAAAAGAAATGGCGTTAACGTTTAAAAGATCAAAACTATACCATCAAAGAAAACCAGGACATCAATTATATGCGCTAGCAATGTTCGAATTATTTTATTTAAATGAACTAAAAAAAAAGGAAAAAAGAATTGAAAAATTTATTTTAGCCTGGCCTGAAAAAAATAAATATGGAAAAGAGGTAATTTCCCTAATTAAATTAAATAGATCAAAAGAAAAAATGAGAAAATCACTAGGTATGGATTTAAATACGAGTATCGAAGAAGCAATGGCCCGATATTGGATTATGGGAGATTTTTTACAAAAAGGTGTGATAAAGAAAAAAAAGATAAGTAAAGATATTAAGAAAAGAGAAAAACTGCTAGCTAAATACAAAAAAGCAGTCAACAAATTCAATTCAGCGCTTAAAAACAAAGAAGAAGAGGATTTGTATAATAAGATAAGAAAAAAGTAAAATGATTAAGAAATTAAATAAAATAAATCTTTTAATATTAATATCAATAATACTGTCTTTCTTTTTAACAAGTATTGTAAAAAGCGATGATGATCTTAAAAAAAACTATAATGATTTCGTAAAAGAAACTACAAGTATAAGAAATCAATTAAACTCTTTACCTGCAACTAATTCTACTAAAGCATTAGCTATTGATAACGCAATTAAAGAAATGGACCAAGCAATAGAATTTGCTCAGAAAAATTTTAAGACTAACGATTTTGAAATAACAGAAAAAACTCTGAATTTTGTTGATAGATCACTTACTGATATTAATAATTCAGTCCCTAAAGAATTCGTAAATGATTTGACAGTAGTAGATATGAATAAGTTAAAAGATAAAGAGCTTAAAGAAGTTTATCAAGTATCTTTTGAAATGAAAAACAATAAAAAAAAAGAATTGACTTCATTAGTAAAAGATATGGCTGCAGTTGATAAAAAAGGACTTAATCTTTTTGAGGTAAGTAAAAATATAAATGATTTAGGTGTAAAAACAATAAGTATTCAAGATATTGCAAAAGCAGTAGTAGAAAACCCTGCAATTAAATCTGAAGTTTTAGAGTCAGCTGAAAAAGGTATTTCTGCAGAATACCTAGCAGAACAACTCGCGGAAGCAGAAAAATTAGGGATAGCGGAGTCAACAGAAAAATTATCAGAAGCAGCTAAGGCTTCAGGGTTTAACAAAGATGTGATGCCATCACTAGAAACGATGCGAAGTGATTTTTTTGATGCAGACGCACACAACGCTGCTATGGCAGAAATGGCTGAGGACATACAAGCAGGCGGCATTGGAGAAGGTGTAGGAGCAGCTGAAGCAGCTGCTTCTTATACCGCAGAAGATCGTGACTCTCAAAAAGCTCAATCCGAGGCAGATTGTACAGGCAGTTGTGCTGGAGATACTGAATCAGGTAAATAAATTATGGAATTTTTTCATAAGCATAAAAAGATAATACTTATTGTTTTAATAGTTTTATTTATAGAATTAAGCGGGTACGGAATTTTAGCTTCATTATCTAGACTATTAAGTGCTTTATAATTAATTTGTTGACTGCAAGGGTTGAATCTAATTAAATATCAGTATGCCTGGTAAATTAGTTAGCAGGATGTCAGAACGAAAATGTTTTACTTTAAGTGAAACTGATACAATAAAATCTGCTAGCCAAAATTTCGATGAAAAAAAAGTTGGCTGTATGCCGGTTTTAGATAAAAATAAAAATGTCATAGGAATTTTATCAGAGCGAGACCTATCAAGATCTATTTATGCTGAAAAATTCAATTTAACAATGCCTATAACTCATCTTATGACAAAAAATCTAGTGACTTGTGATCTTAATACTTCTGTCACGGAGTTGATGAATGAGATGACTGAAAAAAAAATAAGACACATTTTAATTATGGAAAACAATAAACTTCTTGGAATAGTTTCAATAGGAGATGTAGTAAATCATTTGATAAGTAAAATTAAAGAAGAAAATAAAAATTTAAAAGATTATATCAATAGTTATTGATTAGTGACAAGATTCATCAAATTTTTTTAATCTCCAATAATTATAAGGCCAAGGAGTTAAGAAACCTGCTGTGAGCATAAAAGGTATCACCCACCAAGTTAATCTTGCATCACCTACTAAAAGATAATCTACAAAGTTCATTGCAATTTCCATACTTATCATTGAGATAAAACTCATTCCTAAAGCTGTTTTTAAAGCTTCAAAAAATTTAAACTTTTGTTTGATTAAAATAATTGTTTCAAGAATAATACTTGTAATTAACCCATTTACAATTGCCAAAATCATTATTCCTATTACTGCGAACGGTATTTTTGTTAATTGAAAAAATAAAATAGTTCCAAAGTCACCGATTGAACAACCCAATAAACACCACAAAGTATTTTTAGCACTTATCTTCCAAGTGTGATTACATGACCAATTAAAAGTTTCATTTGTAGTTTTCATGATATTATTTCTACATTATTATTATTAATTTTTAGATTTCTATCTTTAAAGACAGAAAACTCTGGATCAAATAACTTTATAAGAGCAAAAGGATAAGGCTTATCAATTAAAATTCTACCAACAACACTATCATTGAACTTAATTTCGTCGCCAATTTTTAAATTTTTTTCCGACTTAATAGACATCAATTGTCTTCTGATTTTATTTTTAAGTTTCATCCTAGCAGTATTTTCTTGGCCAACATAACAACCTTTTTTAAAATCAATTGCATTTAATTTTTCAAAATTTATTTCAAGCCCAAATAATTTTTCTTTCAAATTTATTAGACCTTCAACTGGAATTCCTTTAAGGAAAGCTTTTTCTACATAGGATTTATTTCCTACAATCTTTAAATTAAGTTTTTTTATAGTTAAATAAAGTTTTTCTAAGGGTGAAATTATTCTTGCCCCTAAATCATTATCTCTAGGGTCAATAAAAATCGGACTTTCCCTATATTTAAAGGTCGAGACCTCTTTACCCAATTCCTTTTGAATTATTTTGAAATTTTCAATATTCATTATTCCAACAACATAATTTGAAGATAAATCTTTTATTTCTACTTTTGACCTGATTTTGTATTTAGACAAATTGTTGGCGAGATCCTTTACAGAGTCCCCATCACAATCTAACAAATAACCTTCATCGTTTTTAATCACAAAAAAATCAAATAGATATTTACCTTGGGGGCTAAATAATGCTGCAAAGATAGAGCTAGACTTAGAAACTTTATTTATATCATTTGTAATTATATTTTGGAGGTATTCTTTAGAGTCTTCACCGGTAATGGAAATTAATCCTCTATTTTCTAAAATAATAATCTGGTCTTTTTGCATATTAATATATTATAATAATTTTTTAAAATATGTCTGATAATTATAGTCTCATCATAAAAAACGGTTCTTGCTATATTAACGGTAAATTAGTCAAAACAGATCTTGGTTTATCAGGAAAGAAAATTAAAAAGATAGGCAAAATAGCATTAAATAGCTCTAAAGTCTTTGATGCTACCAACAAAGTAATTCTTCCAGGAATTATAGACACGCAAGTTCATTTTCGTGAACCTGGATCAACTGATGCAGAAGATTTAGAAAGCGGCAGTAGAGCAGCAGTATTGGGTGGAGTAACTTCTTTATTTGAAATGCCTAATACAAATCCACCAACTTCAAATTTGGTTGAGTTTGAAAAAAAACTTCAGTTAGCTAAAAATAGAATGCATAGTAATTATGCTTTTTATTTTGGAGCAACACCTGAAAACACAAAACAACTCTCCCAACTTAAAAATTTAAAAGGATGTTGTGGTATAAAGCTCTTTGCGGGATCATCAACTGGCAATTTATTAGTCGATAAGGAGGCAGACATAGAAAAAGTAATTTCAAAAGCTGATAGAATAGTTTCAATTCATTCAGAGGACGAAGAAATTTTAAATATAAGAAAAAAATTTATTAAAAAAGGAGATGTTCATTCACATCCAGAATGGAGGAATAGTGAGACAGCGATGTCTTCAACTCGAAGGGTGGTTAAAATTGCAGAAAGATATAATAAAAAGATACATGTATTACATGTTACCACTAAAGACGAAGTAGATTTTTTAGCAATGCATAAAAAAAATGTTACCTTTGAAACTACTCCTCAGCACCTAACTTTATATGCTCCAGATTGTTATGATAAACTAGGAACATATGCTCAAATGAATCCCCCTTTAAGAACAAAAGACCATTACGATAGACTATGGACAGCAATAAAAAATAACGTTGTAGATGTATTAGGTTCTGATCATGCACCGCATACAAAAGAAAATAAACAAAAAGAATATCCTAACTCTCCATCAGGAATGCCAGGAGTTCAAACAATCTTTCCAGTAATGCTAGATCATGTAAATAACAACAAGCTTACACTAGAACAATTAATAAAGCTGATGTGTGAAAATCCCTGTAGAATATTTGGAATTATAGACAAAGGATATATCAAGGAAGAATTCGATGCTGATTTGACAATAGTAGACATGAATAAAGAGCAAGTCATTAAGGATGAAATGATTGCAAGCAAATGTGGTTGGACACCATTTAATAACTATAAGATAAAAGGATTTCCAGTTGCGACAATAGTTAATGGTACAATTGTGATGAGCAATGGTAAAGTAGTTTCTAATCAAGTAGGCAAACCTCTTGATTTTAAATTATGAAACGATTGATATTTATTTTAATTTTTATTCCTAATATCCTTTTTGCTGGATCAATGAATGCAATAGGTGTTAAAGGAAAAGAATCTGAAGTAAATAGAGTAATTAAAGTTTTAATGTATGATAATTACTATCAACCAAATAATTTCAAGATTAAAAAGAATGAGACAATCAAATTTATAGTAATTAATAAAGGTGAATTAGTTCATGAATTCAATCTTGCAACTAAAGATATGCATTTAAAACATCAACCAGAAATGATGAAAATGGTTAAAAATGAAATAATTTTGGCTGACAGAATTGATAAACAAAAAATGATGGAGGTTTCAAAAAAAGACCATTCAATGGCGCACAAGCATTCTAATAGCGTTTTACTATCGCCAGGAGAAAGCGCAGAGCTAATTTGGAAATTTAGCAATACCTTAGATATAGAAGCAGCGTGCAACGTGCCCGGTCATTACGATGTTGGTATGATAGCTAAAATCGATAATATTTAATTTAACTTTTTAGGATATTATTATCTTTTAAATCTTGTTTAATTTCATCCAATATAGCAGGATCATCAATAGTGGCAGGCATTTTATAAGGCTCGTTATCCGCAATTTTTCTTACAGTTCCTCTTAATATTTTTCCTGATCTTGTTTTAGGAAGTCTTTTAACAACGATTGCATTTTTAAAAGCAGCAACAGGACCTACTTTATCTCTGACCATTTTTACGCATTCGGAAATAATATCTTTTTTGTCCTTTGTAACACCTGCTTTTAAAGCTAGTAGACCTATAGGTAACTGCCCTTTAAGTTTATCGGCAATACCTAAAACTGCACATTCTGCGACATCTGTATGTTCTGCCAATACTTCTTCAATTGCTCCTGTAGACAGTCTATGACCTGCAACATTTATTATGTCATCGGTTCGTGACATGATCCAAACATATCCATCTTCATCTATATGTCCTGCATCGTAGGTTAAATAATAGCCAGGATATGTTGACATATAATTTTCTTTATATCTTTTATCTGCCCCCCAAAGAGTTGGAAAAGTTCCAGGAGGTAGAGGAAGTTTTACAACTATATCCCCCATTTTACCTGGACCAACTTCTTTACCCTCAGAATTTAATACTTTTAAATCGTAACCTGGAACTGGTTTGAATGCAGAACCATATTTTACAGGAAAAGACTCTATACCAGTACAATCAGATGTTATTGCCCAACTTGTTTCTGTTTGCCACCAGTGATCTATAACTGGAGAACCCGAAAGTTTTTCAAACCATTTAATCGTATCTGGATCAGCTCTTTCACCGGCAAGAAAGAGTTTTTCAAATTTACTTAAGTCATATTTTTTAAAAAAATCACCATTAGGATCTTCTTTTTTGATTGCTCTAATAGCAGTTGGAGCTGTGAAAAGAGATTTAACTTTATGTTCTGAAATAACTCTCCAAAAAACTCCTGCATCAGGAGTTCCTACTGGTTTTCCTTCAAATAAAACAGTAGTACATCCATAAAATAAAGGTGCGTAGACAATATAAGAGTGACCTACAATCCATCCAATATCACTAGCTGACCACCACACATCATCTTGATCAATATTATAAATATTTTTCATTGTCCATTTTAAAGCAACTATATGTCCTCCGATGTCTCTGACAATTCCTTTAGGTAATCCTGTAGTGCCAGAAGTATAAAGTATATAAGCATAATCATTAGCATTCATCTTTTCACACTCTGCAGGTTTTACGTCTTTAAGAGACTCATCCCAATCAATATCTATTTTAGGATTTAATTCTGCTTTATCTTTTTCTCTTTGATAAATTATACATTTACTTGGTTTATGATTTGCAATCTCGAGTGCTTTGTTGACTAGAGGTTTGTAATGTACAGTTCTGCCAGGCTCGTAACCGCAAGATGCTGATATAATCAATTTAGCTTTTGAGTCATCTATTCTGCTAGCTAGTTCGTTTGCAGCAAAGCCTCCAAAAACTACAGAGTGTACTGCACCTATTCTTCCACAAGCTAACATTGCAATAACTGCTTCAGGAATCATGGGCATATAAATAATTACTCTATCGCCTTTATTAATTCCTTGTTTTTTTAAAGCTCCTGCAAATAAAGCCACTTTGTCTCTTAAACTTTTGTAAGAAATTTTTTTTTGAATACCAGTTATTGGGCTGTCATAGATTATTGCTAATTTTTCTCCTCTACCTTTATCAATATGATGATCCAAAGCGTTGTAACATGTGTTTGTCACTCCATCTTCAAACCATTTATAAAAAGGAGGATTGCTTGAATTAAGAATTTTAGTTGGTTTTTTATACCAAAATATATCTTCAGATACATTCTTCCAAAATTCCTCTCTATTTTTGATAGAATTATCGTAGATTTCCTTGTATTTTCGACTCAATTTAATTCCTCAGAAATGTTAATTTATTACCTACTATTTCATAAATATCCCCAAAAAAAAACAAAAAATCCAATAAAAACAGGCTTTTTTAGGCAAAAAAACACTTCACTGTAACTTCAATATTTATTAAGGTTCGCCAACTTATTCGTAAATGAAGAGTAAATCGTTTATTGAATAGTTTAATATTAAACTAAAAAGGAAAACTAACTAACGAGGGAGGTTTTCATGAGAAAATTAAGTCTATTTGCTTTAGCAGCTGTTGCCGTTTTAGGTATTACTAGCTCAGCTAACGCAGCGACTCCCATGCTTGAGACAGGAGATTTCGTAGGAATATCTTTCTGGCTTGTGTCAATGGGTATGATTGCAACAACTGTATTCTTTTTTGCTGAAAGAAACACAGTAGCTGCATCATGGAGAACATCAATTTCAGTAGCTGGACTAGTTACTGGTGTTGCGTTCATTCACTATATGTACATGAGAGAAGTTTGGGTGACTACAGGTGATACGCCAACAGTATACAGATATATTGACTGGTTAATCACTGTTCCACTTCAAATGGTAGAATTCTATCTAATCTTGGCAGCTGTAAGAAAAGTGCCAAGCTCTATATTCTGGAAACTATTAATTGGTTCATTAGTAATGTTAATCGGCGGATATTTAGGTGAAGCAGGTTACATTCAACCATTTGTAGGTTTCGTAATCGGAATGGCTGGATGGATCTACATCTTGTTTGAAATATTCTCAGGTGAGGCAGGAACAATGGCTGCTAAAACTGGAAACAAAGCGATGACTACTGCTTTCAGTGCAATGAGAATAATCGTAACTATTGGTTGGGCTATATATCCATTAGGATATGTATTCGGTTACCTAACTGGTGGCGTAGATGCAAATGCATTGAACATAATTTACAACTTAGCTGACTTTATTAACAAGATCGCTTTCGGTCTTGTGATTTGGGCAGCAGCAATGCAAAACACAAGATTATCATCTAGATAATAGATTATAAGCTTTAAAAAGGGCGAGTATGTTTTACATACTTGCCCTTTTTTTTTAGATACTTATATTATATTTATGCCCAAAATTACTTACAAAGATGTTCGAGGAAACTCTAAAACAATAGAGGTTGATAATGGTCTTACTGTAATGGAAGGGGCGATACAAAACGATGTTTCTGGTATAGACGCTGATTGCGGAGGATCAATGGCTTGCGCAACTTGCCATGTTTATGTCGAAGAAAAATGGTTAGATAAAATTCCTAAAGCTGAAGAAGGAGAAATTGATATGGTAGATATGGCTTTTGAACCAAAAAAAAATAGTAGACTTAGTTGTCAAATTATTGTGACGGATGAATTAAACGGATTAATCGTAACAACACCAGAGAAACAATCATAATGAATAAAACTGACGTAATTATTATTGGAGCTGGACCAGTAGGTCTTTTTGCAGTACACCAATTAGGAATCAAAGGATTGAAAGCTGTAGTGATTGATAATTTAGATAAAGCTGGAGGCCAATGTATCGAGTTATATCCTGATAAACCAATATATGATATCCCTGCAATTCCAGAATGCACAGGCAAAGAGCTAACAAATAGATTATTAGAACAGATAAAACCTTTTAAAACTAAATTTTATCTTAACGAAAGAGTTGAAGAAGTAAAATCTAAAGATGATAATTGGATTGTCAAAACAAGCAATAAAAATGAATTTATTGCACCTAATATCATAATTGCTGGAGGAGTTGGATCATTTGAGCCAAGAAAACTTTCAACACAAAATACTGAAAAATTTGAAGGAAAGTCAATTTTTTATTCAGTTAAAAGCAAAGAAGAATTTAAAAATAAAAATATATGTGTTTTTGGAGGAGGAGACTCCGCTTTAGATTGGACATTAGAATTATCTAAATATTCAAAAATTACTTTAATTCATAGAAGAGATAATTTTAGAGGTGCACCCCATACTTTAAATGAAATAAAAAAACTCCAAAAAGATGGAAAAATTTCAATTAAAACACCTTTTCAGTTAGACAGAATTGAAGGAGATAAAAAAATTACTGCAATAATTATCAAAGATGACAATGGCAAAAAAGAAAAAATACCAGCTGATATAGTTTTAAGTTTTTTTGGTCTTGTAATGAAACTTGGACCTATAGCTGAATGGGGGCTAAATATGGATAAAAAAACAATTACAGTTAATCCAAATAATTTTGAAACAAATAAAAAAGGGATATTCGCTGCTGGAGATATATGCAGCTATCCTGGTAAATTAAAATTGATACTTTCAGGATTTCATGAAGTTGCATTAGCATCAGTAGAATGCTTTAAAAGAGCTCGACCAAACGAAAAATATAGATTTGAATTCACCACTTCATCTAAGACTATACAAGATAGACTTGGAAAAAAATGATTGAACTTTTAACTGCCGACACTCCTAACGGTAAAAAGATATCAATCATGCTAGAAGAAATTAAATTTGATTATAAGGTAACAAAAGTCAATTTATTTAAAGACGAACAGTTCAAACCAGAATTTAAAAAATTAAGCCCATTTAAAAAAATTCCTGTCATTATTGACCATGAGGTTAATAAAAGTCTTTTTGAGTCCGGTGCAATTTTAATGTACTTAGGAGAAAAAAGTGGAATGTTTTACAACAAAGAGCAAAGATCAGATATTAATCAGTGGTTGATGGGACAAATGGCTTATGTAGGTCCAATGTTAGGTCAACATCATCAGTTTCATCACTATAATCCTGGAAAAAGTGAATTTGGTGAAAAAAGATACTTTAAAATTTCCACTCAGATTTATAAAGATTTAGATGAGAGACTTGAAGTTTCAAACTTTTTAGCCGGAAAAGATTATACGATTGCAGATATTGCTACTTTCCCATGGATAGCTAGGCATGAATGGCATGATATTGGATTAAAGAAATTTAAAAATTTAACAAGATGGTATTTAGAAATCTCTGAAAGAGTTGCTGTTCAAAAAGGCTATGATCTTTTAAATAAAGGAGAAAAAATACCTAATGTTTAATCATCAATAAAAATTTTTTCGTTTCGCTCATGTTTCTCTTGTGATTCTATTGATAAAGTCGCAACTGGTCTTGCCATTAATCTTTTTAAACCAATAGGTTCTCCAGTTTCTTCACAAAAACCATACGTGCCATCTTTCAATCTTTGTAACGCAGCATTAATCTTTGAAATTAATTTTCTGCTTCTATTTAAAGCCTTCATTTCTACTGACTTCTCCGTGTAAGAAGAAGCTTGGTCTACAATATCAGCAGATGATACGTTATCATCACCAGAATTAAGCAAGTTTCCGACGTTGTTTGTTTTTATAATATCTTTCTTCCATCTAATAAGCTCCTCTGTGAAAAATTTTTTGTGCTTTGAACACATATATTTTTCTTTAGAATTAGGAGTATATTTTTTTTTAACAGTTTTTTTTTTAAGCATTTTTGAATTTCGGCAGTATATGTTTGAATTTTATCGTGTCAATAGCTTTTATATTGTATTAATTTAAGCAAATGATTAATAAAAAAAATTCAAATAAATTACTTATTGTATTTTTAACGTCCCATCTTGCAATTTGGACGTTAATCCCTTTTTTCTCTAATATAAATTTACCTTTAGACACAATTGAAGCTTTAGCCTGGGGGAGTAATTTGGAGTGGGGTTTTAGCAAACATCCTCCGTTAAGTGCTTTTTTTGTCGAAGTTTTCTTTCAAATTTTTGGTAATAATGATTGGGCATATTACCTATTAAGTCAAATTTTTTTAATTATTGCTTTTTACTTTGTTTATAAATTATCTTGTGAGCTTTTAAATAATAATAAATTAGCTCTTGTCTCAGTTTTGCTGCTTGAAGGAATATTTTTTTATAATTTTACAACACCAGAATTTAACGTAAATGTATGTCAATTACCTTTTTGGGCGTTAGCTGTATACTATTCATGGAGGTGCATCAAATTTGATAATATGAAAGATTATCTATTATTAGGTTTATTTGCAGGTCTAGGAATTTTATCTAAATATCTTTTTGTCTATTTGTTGGTTGGTATTAAATTTTTATTTATATATTTAGCCATTAAAAAAAAGAGAGTAAGATTTTTAAATCTTTTAATTGCTGGCTTTGTAACAATTTTGATAATCGCGCCTCACATTAACTGGTTAATTAATAACAATTACATAACTATTACTTATGGACTTCTAAGAACAGGCGGAATAGGAAGTTTATTTGATCATATAAGTTTTCCTTTAATTTTTATTGGAAAACAACTTGGGTTATTAATACCATTTTTCTTTTTAGGTTTATTTCTTATTAAAAGAATTAAAATTAAAATAAATTATAAAGATGAAAAATTAGTTTTTTTATTTTTTACTACTATTTTTCCAATTTTATTAGTTTTTCTTACATCAGTTATTATGGGAGCAAAAATTAGAACAATGTGGATGACTCCTTTTTATCTATTTTTTGGTTTACTATTAGTTTATTTTTTTCAAAAAGATATCTATGAAAAAAATTTAAAACGATTTAGTGGTTTCTTTCTATTATTATTTTTTATTTCACCTATAACTTATCTTGGAATATCTGTTTATGATGAAGCGAAAAGAACGGACTATCCTGGAAAGGAGATAGCTCGTTTAGTTCAAAATAAATGGGATGAGAATTTTATAAATAAAATAAAATATGTTATAGGTGATGAATGGTCAGCAGGTAATTTATCATATCATTTAAATTCAAGACCTCAATGGATGCAAACTTTAAAGATAAAGATAACGTCTATTAAATCAAATGAGGGTGTAATTTATACTGGAAATCCTGAAATTTTAAAAAAGGTTTGTCCTGGAGTGTTTGGGGAAATTAGACCAGTCGGATATTGCATGATAGGTCAAAAATGAAAAAGATTATTTTTTTATTACCTGTCTATAACGACTGGGACTCTCTAAAAAAGCTTTTAGAAGAAATAAATACAATTATTGAAAATTTTAAAAAATTTAAATTTGAATGCATCATAATTAACGATTTTTCTTCGATAGAAAAACCAGAAATTTTAAAACCAACGAATTTAGATTCATTAAAGTTTATAAATATGAAAATAAATCAAGGACATGCAAGATGTAATGCTACAGGATTGAGATATATAAAAAAAAATGAAAATTATGATTATGTAATTTTGATGGATAGTGATGGAGAAGATAGACCTATTGAGATTAAAGATATGATCAATCAAATTATAAAAAATCCTCAGGTTTCAGTAGTGGGTAAAAGAATTAAAAGATCTGAAGGAACTATTTTTCAAACATTATATAAGTTGCATAAATTATTTACTTTAATTTCAACTGGAAAAAAAATAAATTTTGGAAACTATTCATGTCTTGCAAAACATGATGTTGAAAATCTTTGTGAAAAAGCAAGCTTATGGTCTAGTTACTCTGGTACAGTGAAAAAAAATTTAACTAATTTTAATGAAGTTAATTCTATTCGAGGGCTGAGATATTTTGGTCCTTCAAAAATGTCTTTTCTTAATTTAGTTTTACACTCAATTTCAATAATAGCTGTTTTTAGGTACATAGTGTTTATCAGATCAACTTTTGCTATTATTTTTTTATCTTTATTACAAAATTATTTAAGTTTAGATATATATTTAATTCAAATTTTTATAATCTTTATCAATTTATTAATTTTTATTGTATCTTTGAGAGAGAATTCAAAAGCATTGGAAAATAGCCAAAAAAATATATTAAATGAAGTTAAGATCACTCAATAAAAAGTTGTATTTTGGGTCTCTAATGGAATCAAAACAGAATCAAAAGGTGAACATTCATTTTGCTCTAATTTCACATTGTTAATAGCTTCCAACAAATATATCTTATAATCAAACTTATAACTAAGGAATTAAATGAAATTATTAAAGTGCCATTGTGGTGAAATACAAGCAGAAATTAATATTCCTGAAAAATTAGAAAAATTTATTAGATGCAACTGTTCAATTTGTAAAAAAAAAGGAGCAGTTATGTCGATAGTAAAAAACGAGGATTTCAAATTAATTAAAGGCAGTCAATATTTAAAATTATATCAATTTCATTCTAAAGTTGCTAAACACTACTTTTGTTCGAAATGTGGAATTTACACTCATCATAATCCAAGAATTAACCCCAGCCTAACAGGATTTAATGTAGGCTGCATTGAAGGGATTGACACCTTTAAATTAGAAAATATTAAAATAGCAGATGGACAAAATCATCCACTTGATAAAAAAAAGTAATGAAAGAAAAAAATTCTGGCTATACTAAAATTAAAAAAAAGTACTTAAATTTTATAAAAAAACAAGAACTTCCCGGTGAGCTTTTTAAAAACAAGTTACAACAACTAAATAAATTTTACCTTCCTATTACACACATATTACACAATGAATTTAAAAGTGACAATGTTACAAAAATTATTGGATTAGGTGGTGGCCAAGGTTCAGGAAAATCAACAATAGCAAAAATATTAAAAATTATCTTGGAAGAAAAATATAAATTAAAAACAGTTATATTTTCTATTGATGATTTTTATAAAACTCTTAGAGAAAGAAAAAAAATGTCAAAAAATATAAGTCAACTTTTTTTGACTAGGGGTGTTCCCGGAACTCATGACACAAAAATTCTTCTCAAATGCTTAAAAAACTTAAAAAAGAATCCCTTTAAGAGTCTTTTAATACCCAAATTTGATAAATCAGCAGATGATCGTTATAAAAAAAAAGATTGGTTAAAAGTTACGAATAAACCAAATATTGTAATATTTGAAGGCTGGTGCGTTGGAGCTACTCCACAAGAAAAAAATAGTTTATTAAAACCGTTAAATGATTTAGAACTGTTTAAAGATCAAGATTTAATTTGGAGAAAAAAAGTAAATTTAGAATTAAAAAAAGATTATAAAAAAATTTTTTCACTAATTGATAGTTTAATTTTTTTAAAGATTCCCAAGTTTAAGTATGTTTATAAATGGAGAGCTCTTCAAGAAAAAAAATTAAGTAGATTATCTAAAGGAAAGAAGATTATGGAAAATTTGCAAATAAAAGAATTTATAATGAATTACGAAAGAATAACACGTCATATGCTCAAAACATTAAACAATAAAGCTGATATAACACTTTCAATTGATACTAAACACCGCCTAAAATCAATTAAGATTAATTAAATGAAATATTTAATAAGCACCTTTATAATAATCTTTTATTGCAATGCTGCAATTGCTGATAATGGTCTTAAGTTCTTTATAGACTCTGCCCTTAAAAATAACTTAAAATTAAAAGCTGAAAGAGAAAATCAAAAGTCGATTAGTCAAAACATCAATATATCAAGAAGTGAATTTCTTCCAAGTATTTCGCTATCTGGCGACCAGTCAAGCTCTCAGTCAACAAATAAAAAAAATCAAAGCGGTTCTAATTTAAGTGACTCAAATCTTGATACGGAGACTAAAATTTTTTCAATAGAACAAAAATTATTTCAAGGTTTTAAAGGTTATAATTCTTTAAAAAAATCTGAAATAGAGGTTAAAAAATCAAAGTTAAAACTAAGACAAGTAGAGCAACTTACAATTTTAGATTCGGTATCAGCTTTTTTTGATTATGTGTTTAAAACAAAAAATGAAGAATTCAATCTTTCTAATGTCAATTTATTTGAACGACAAGTTGAATCCGATAGTGCAAGACTTCAGAAAGGTGAAATAACTCTAACAGATCTAGCACAATCAGAATCGTCTCTAGCTGGAGCTAATGCAAAACTTATCAAAGCTTCTACTGAATTATTAGTTTCTAAAACTAATCTAGAAAGAGTGACGAGAGTTAAAGTAAATAATTTAGTTAATAGTCAAGAAAGATTAAATATTCAATTACCAGAAAATTTAAAAAAATCATTAGATATTGCAAAAATTAATAACTCAGATTTATTAATTTCTAGGTTAAATTATGAAATTGCAATAAAAGAGTTAAATATTGAAAAATCTAAATTATCTCCTTCCGCTTCTATTAATTACTCAAAATCAGAGAATAAGGATTTTAGTTCAACAATTGATGAAGTTGATGAAGAGAAAGTTCAAGCAACTATAACTTGGCCAATTATTAAAGGTGGTGAGAATATCTCATCAATAAAAAAGTCATCTTTAAAAAAACAAAGAGCCTTGCTTTTGACAGAAGATACAGAAAATAAATTAATTACAGATACCACTAATGCTTGGTCGAAGTACCAATCATCAGAAAGCGTTCTTATAGCCACAGAAGCTCAACTGAAAGCAGCTGAAATTGCTAATGAGGGGATTACTTTAGAATATGACTCAGGCAATACTAGGACGACTTTAGAGCTCATACAATCAAGAAGCTTACTTTTGGATGCTAGGATTGCCAATGCTAAAGCTTTTAGAGACTTTATGATCTCGAAGGTAGAACTTGCCTACCAATTAGGCACCTTATCTTTAAGCTCTATTTCGGTTCTATAAGCCTTATATTTCAACACTTTTCGATAGTTCTTGAAAAAAAGAACAAAATGTGTACATTTAATATAACGATTCGAAACTAACAAAGGAATAAAATGACAAAAAATAATTTAAAAGTTGTCAAATCTGACAATAAAAAAGAGCAAGAATTAAAAGAGAAAAAAAAGTCTTTAGAGGCTGCAATAAGTCAAATAGACGAAAATTTTGGTAAAGGTTCAGTTATGAGGCTTGGCCAGCAGCAAGCTTTAGATATTGAGGCCATTTCAACAGGATCATTAAGTTTAGATTTAGCATTAGGCATAGGAGGTTTGCCTAAGGGAAGAATCATAGAAATATATGGTCCAGAGTCATCAGGTAAAACTACTTTAGCTTTACAAGTTGTTGCAGAAGCTCAAAAAGCTGGTGGAATTTGTGCGTTCGTAGATGCTGAACATGCAATGGATCCAGTTTATGCAAAGAAGTTGGGAGTTAAAACAGAGGAACTTTTAATCTCACAGCCAGATACAGGCGAGCAAGCATTGGAGATAACTGATACACTAATTAAATCAGGCTCTGTTTCGGTGCTAGTTGTTGATTCTGTGGCTGCATTAACTCCAAAGGCTGAATTAGAGGGAGAAATGGGAGATCATCATGTAGGACTTCAATCAAGATTAATGAGTCAAGCGTTAAGAAAATTAACGGGTTCAGTAGCCAAATCTAATACAATGGTAATTTTTATAAATCAGATCAGAATGAAAATTGGTGTAATGTTCGGAAATCCAGAAACAACTTCTGGAGGAAATGCACTGAAATTCTATTCTTCTGTAAGAATGGATATTAGAAGAATAGGAGCAATAAAAGATAAAGATCAAATAATTGGAAATTCAACAAGAGTGAAAGTAATCAAAAATAAAGTAGCTCCACCATTTAAAGTAGTTGAATTTGATTTAATGTATGGAAAAGGAATTAGTAAAGTTGGAGAGCTAATTGATCTTGGAACTAAAGCAGGAGTGGTTGAAAAGTCAGGTGCATGGTATGCTTATAAAGGAGAAAAGATTGGACAAGGTAGAGAGAACGCAAAAATCTATCTAGAAAAAAATCCTAATATAGCGGTTGAAATCGAAAAGGTAATTCGTGATCAAGCAGCAGCTATTTCTAAAGAATTAGAAGGAAATCCGTCATCAAAAGAGAAAATTAGCGATAAAGAAGAATAACAAAAATTTGCCATCGGAAAATTAAAAACGGGAGAAATATTTCTCCCGTTTCCCATGAAACAACAACCAATAATTGACTCAATCAACATATAGTATGTAACACCTATAGTTGTAAAATAATTAGTGTACAAATTGATCTATATTTAGTTGAATAGTGAGTTCGTTAACAAGGAGGGAAAATGAGCACACAACAAGCTAAAAACTCGAACGTGTCTTCAGCTCTAGATACTTCTCATTTAAAAGTAAAATTTCCATTTAAAGCTAAATACGGCAATTACATTAATGGTAAATTTGTAGAACCTAAGTCTGGCAAATATTTTGATAATGTTAGCCCGATAAATAATGAGAAGATCTGTTCAGTTGCACGATCGAATGAAAAAGACGTAGAGGCTGCATTAGACGCAGCTCACGCAGCTTTCCTTGAATGGGGAAAGACAGACATCACTACTAGATCAAATATTTTGAATAAAATAGCTGATGTTATTGAAAAAAATCTAAACTTATTAGCAACTGCTGAATGTTTAGACAATGGAAAGCCAATCAGAGAGTGTATGGCAGCAGACTTGCCATTGGTAATTGATCATTGGAGATACTTCGCTGGAGTAATTAGAGCAGAGGAAGGATCAATTGCTGAAATAAGCAATAATCAATACTCTTACAACTTTCATGAACCTTTAGGAGTTGTAGGTCAGATTATTCCATGGAACTTTCCATTATTAATGGCAACATGGAAATTAGCCCCAGCTCTTGCAGCAGGAAATTGTGTTGTATTAAAACCAGCTGAACAAACACCGGCTTCTATAAATGTTTTAATGGAACTTATTGGAGATTTATTACCTCCAGGTGTAGTTAACATTGTTAGCGGTTTTGGATTGGAAGCAGGTAAACCTTTAGCATCTTCTAAAAGAGTAGCTAAAGTGGCATTTACCGGTGAAACAACTACTGGAAGATTGATCATGCAGTACGCTGCACAAAACATAATTCCAATTACTTTGGAGTTAGGTGGAAAATCTCCAAACATTTTCTTTGAAGATGTTCTAGAAAAGGATGACGACTTCTTTGATAAATGTATAGAAGGTTTTGTCATGTTCAATCTTAACCAAGGTGAAGTTTGTACTTGTCCAAGCAGAGCTTTAATTCAAGAGTCAATCTATGATAAATTCATGGAGAGAGCTATTGCAAGAACTAAAGCTGTAAAACAAGACAATCCTCTAAAAATGGAAACAATGATTGGAGCTCAAGTTTCATTAGAGCAAATGGAAAAGATTAAATCTTATCTTGATCTCGGTAAAAAGGAGGGCGCCAAAGTTCTAGCAGGAGGAAGTGTAGCTAAACTTAATAGTGGATTGGAAAAAGGAAACTATATCCAACCAACTATTTTTGAAGCTAAAAACAACATGCGTATCTCTCAAGAAGAGATCTTTGGACCAGTTGTATCTGTGATTAAATTCAAAGATGAAGCAGAGGCATTAAAAATTGCTAATGATACTCTTTATGGTTTAGGAGCAGCAGTATGGACTAGAGATGGCAACAGAGCTCACAGGATGGGTAGAGGAATACAAGCAGGAATAGTGTGGACAAATTGTTACCATGCTTATCCAGCTCACTCTCCATTTGGTGGTTATAAACAGTCTGGAGTAGGTAGAGAAACTCATAAAATGATGCTTAACCATTATAGACAAAATAAGAATTTACATGTTTCTTATGCTGAGAAGAAATTGGGATTCTTTTAACCAATAATATATACTGGCCCATGATTCTTTATCATGGGCCGTACATTAAAAATGAAAGTATCTGCAACACAATCAGCTTTAAATCTTTTATCTAAACTTCAAGAAAAATATGGTGAGAAACTAATGTTTCATCAATCTGGAGGATGTTGTGATGGTAGCGCTCCTATGTGTTTTCAAGAAGGTGAATTTCCTTTAGGTGATAATGATATCAAACTAGGTGAAATAGGAGGTGTTCCTTTCTATATGAATGGTGACCAATATGAAAAGTGGAAACATACTGATCTTACTATAGACGCCGTAAAAGGAATAGGCGGGATGTTTTCATTAGATAACGGAACAGGAGAAAGATTTTTAACAAAATCGGAAATTTGCTTAGTAGTTGATAACGAAAAGCAAAAAACTGGTTAATCTCTTTATAGACAACCCTATAAATATCTGTATTTAATATTATATGAGCCAATTTTTATTGACTGATATTAGAGATAAATTTCTTAACTATTTCAAGAAAAATAGTCATGAAATAGTGGACTCTAGTAATTTGGTGCCAAATAATGATCCCACCTTGATGTTCACAAATTCAGGAATGGTTCAGTTCAAAAATGTTTTTACTGGATTAGAAAAAAGACCTTATAAAAGAGCTACTACCTCTCAAAAATGTGTAAGGGCTGGCGGAAAACATAATGACTTAGAAAATGTAGGTTACACTCCACGCCACCATACATTTTTTGAAATGTTGGGAAACTTTTCATTTGGTGACTATTTTAAAGAGCAAGCAATAGACCATGCTTGGAAACTACTTACAAAAGACTTTCAACTACCTAATGAAAAACTTTATGTTACCGTTTTTAATGAAGACGAAGAGTCATTTAAATTATGGAAAAAAATTGCAGGTTTAAGTGAGGACAAGATAATTAAAATTTCAACATCAGATAATTTTTGGTCAATGGGAGATACAGGACCATGTGGACCATGTTCTGAAATATTTTATGATCATGGAGATAAACTCAAAGGAGGACTACCGGGTAGTACGGATCAGGATGGAGATAGATACATAGAAATTTGGAACCTTGTATTTATGCAATTTGAACAGATTTCAAAAGATAAGAGAATTAATTTACCAAAACCATCAGTAGATACTGGTATGGGTCTTGAAAGAATGACAGCAGTTCTTCAAGGAACACATGATAACTACAAAATTGATCATTTTAAAAAAATTATATCTGCCTCGTCAGATATTATCAAATCACCAATTACTGATAAAACAATTGCTAGTCATAGAGTGATATCAGATCATTTAAGAGCTAGCAGCTTTTTAATTGCTGAAGGAATTTTACCTTCAAATGAGGGCCGTGGATACGTTCTAAGAAGAATAATGAGAAGAGGAATGAGACATGCTCACTCATTAGGAAGTAAGTCACCTATTTTTTATAAACTTTTTGATGTTTTACTAAACGAAATGAAAAAAAGCTATCCAGAATTAGAAACAGGCAAAGATCTGATAGTAGAGACTTTAAAAAATGAGGAAGAAAAATTTTCCTCTCTTCTTGAAAGAGGAATGAAAATTTTAAATGATAACTTAGATAAAGTACAAAATAATACACTACCTGGCTCAATTGCTTTTAAATTGTATGATACCTATGGTTTTCCCGTAGACTTAACTGCAGATATCTTAAGAACAAAAAATATTAAAGTTGATAATTCAGCCTTTGAACAAGAAATGGAAAAAAGCAAAACTCTAGCACGAGCTAATTGGAAAGGTTCTGGAGATAAGTCAGTAGAGGAAAAATGGTTTAAAATTAGAGAAGAACTAAGCCCAACAGAATTTTTAGGTTATGAGTTTGATAAAGCTGAAGGTGTTGTTTTAAAAATTTCTAAAGATAATAAATTTGTTGATAGCGCTGAAGCAGGAAGTGATGTCGAAATTATCTTAAATCAAACACCTTTTTACGGAGAATCTGGTGGTCAAGTTGGAGACCAGGGAATAATTTATAATTCAGATTGTAAAATTAATATTACTGATACACAAAAAAAAATGGGAGATCTCTTTGTTCATACTGGAAAAATTGAGTCTGGTATAATAAAAATCAGTCAAAGCGTTAATCTTGAGATAAATATAGAAAATAGAAATAATTCTAAAGCAAATCATTCAGCAACACATTTGCTACACGAGTCTTTAAGAAGGACTTTAGGTAAACATGTTACCCAAAAAGGGTCATTGGTTTCTCCAGAAAGATTAAGATTTGATTTTAGCCACAACAAACCAATTGAAAAAGAGGAAATGATTAAAATTAATAAAATTGTAAATGAAATAGTCGACGGTTCAACTGAGGTACAAACAAGAATAATGACACCTAAAGAAGCTGTTAAAATGGGTGCTTTAGCTCTTTTTGGAGAAAAATATGGTGAAGAAGTACGAGTAGTATTTATGGGTAAAGAGTCTAATGGTTTTTTTTCTACAGAGCTTTGTGGAGGAACGCATGTAAAAAATACAAAAGAAGTTGGAAAGTTTAAAGTTATCAGTCAGTCTTCAATCGCTTCTGGTGTAAGGAGAGTTGAAGCTTTAAGAGATAAACAACTTCAAGAGTATGAGAAATTTCAAAAACAAGATAAATCAACAAAAGAAAAATCAAACAAAGATCAATTAGAAAAAATTAAAAAAGAACTACTTAGTTACAAAATTAAACCTGATTTTAATGAAAACAAAAATTTAGCAGAAAATTTAAAGGTTTTAACTAAACAACTAGAAAAAATAAAAATTAAAAATGTTATCAACGATAAGAATAAAAACAAAATTAAAGACAAAAAGATTGGTAATTTTATTTTAAGACAACAAACCCTTAATGATTTTCCACCTAAAGAATTAAGGAGTGTTATAGATCAAGGAAAAAAAGACATTAAGAATGGTATAATTATTAGCATCTCCACTTTTGAGGAAAAAGTTGGAGTTGCAATTGGAGTTACCAATGATCTTGTTTCAAAATATGACGCAGTTAATCTTGTAAAAATTGCTTCAGAAATACTTGACGGAAAAGGAGGGGGTGGAAGAAAAGATTTTGCTCAAGCTGGTGGAACAAATAAAGATAAAATAGATGATGCTTTTAAAGCAATAGTTGATAAAATTAGTTAAGTTTTTTTTTAAGATTAAAATTTATTGCTTCTAAAAATTGATTAGTTGTTAAGAATTTTTGATCTTTGTCTATCAATATTGCTAAATCTTTAGTCATAGAACCACTTTCAACAGTTTCTATACAAACTTTTTCAAGAGTTTCTGCAAATTTAATTAGTTCTTGATTTCCATCAAGATCTCCTCTGTGAGATAAGCCTCTTGTCCAAGCAAATATAGAAGCTATGGGGTTTGTAGATGTTTCCTTTCCTGCTTGATGCTGCCTATAATGTCTAGTTACTGTTCCATGAGCAGCTTCAGCTTCAGCTATTTTTCCATCTGGGGTTCTCAATACACTTGTCATTAATCCCAAAGAACCATATCCTTGTGCAACTGTATCTGATTGTACGTCTCCATCGTAGTTTTTGCAGGCCCAAATATATTTTCCACTCCATTTCATTGCACATGCAACCATATCGTCAATAAGCCTGTGTTCATAAGTTATTCCTGACTCCTCGAATTTATTTTTAAATTCTTTTTGATAAACTTCTTCAAATATGTCTTTAAACCTTCCATCGTATGCTTTTAAAATTGTATTTTTTGATGAAAAGTAAACCGGCCATTTTCTAACTAAGCCATAATTCAAACAGGCTCTTGCGAAATTTTTTATAGAATTATCCAAATTGTACATCGAAAGTGCGATACCTGGTCCATCGAAATTAAAAACTTCATGTTCAATTTTATCTTTACCATCTTCTGACTCCCATTTGACTGTCATTTTTCCTTTACCAGGCACTTTAAAATCGGTTGCTTTATATTGATCTCCAAAAGCATGTCTTCCAACTATAACACTGTCTGTCCAGTGAGGTACTAATCTAGGAACGTTTTTGCAAATAATAGGTTCTCTAAATATTGTTCCACCAACTATATTCCTTATCGTTCCATTAGGTGATCTCCACATCTTTTTTAAATTGAACTCTTTGACTCGAGCTTCATCGGGAGTGATAGTAGCACATTTCACACCAGCCCCATATTTTTGTATGGCTTTAGCACAATCAATTGTAATTTGATCATTAGTTTTATCTCGACTTTCCATACCCAAATCATAGTATTTTAAATCAATGTCTAAATAGGGTTTAATGAGCTTGTCTTTAATGAATGACCATATTATCCTAGTCATTTCGTCACCATCAAGCTCTACTACTGGGTTTTTAACTTTAATTTTTGCCATAAAATAAAATATAGATTGATTAAATAAGATTTTTATACATATTAAGAAAAAATTAGCAAACTTAAAATTATGTTAAACTCTATTTTTCCAAAAATACATAAGGAAGGGTACAAGTTTTTAGCTATTTCGATTTTAGCAACTTTTTTAACACTTCTATTATCTAAATTTATAGGGTTTATTTTATTAGTTCTAACAATTTGGGTTTATTATTTTTTTAGAGATCCCAAGAGATTTCCAATAAATGATGATGATTTTTTGGTAAGTCCAGCAGATGGTCTAATAACATCTGTCTCTGAACAATCCGGCCCTATGGAACTTCAGCTGGAAAATATCACATTTACTAAAGTTAGTGTTTTTATGAATGTGTTCAATTGTCATGTAAACAGAGTTCCTGTTTCAGGAAAAGTAGAAGAGATAAATTATAAACCTGGTAAATTTTTAAATGCCTCACTTGATAAAGCTAGTGAAGAAAATGAACGTAATTATTATAAGATTAAATGCAATAAAACAGGAGAAGAAATTATAATTGTTCAAATTGCTGGATTAATAGCGAGGAGGATAGTTTGTGAAGTGGTTCAAGGTCAGGAGTTAAAACAAGGTGATAGAATTGGCATGATACGTTTTGGAAGTAGAGTAGATATTTATTTTAAAAATAAAAAAACTTTAGCTCAAATAGGACAGAATGTGGTTGCAGGAGAAAGTTTAATAGCCTCAAAATAATGGAAAAAAATACAAAATTTAAATTAGTTTCATCAAAAAAAACAAGATATTTATTACCTAACATACTTACTTTAGGCGGTGTATGTTTGGGTATCAGTTCAATTAAATTTTCAATTGATGGAAATTACAGCTTGGCTGTAATATTTATCCTATTTGCTGCTATACTTGATGCATTAGATGGAAGAGTTGCACGTTTAATAAAAGGAACGTCTGATTTTGGTAAAGAACTTGATTCTTTAACAGATTTTGTAAGTTTTGGCATAGCGCCGGTTTTTATTTTATATTTTTGGGACTTAAATAACTATGGTAGATTAGGATGGGCAATAACATTAATTTACTCAGTCTGTTGTGTATTGAGATTAGCCAGATTTAACTTAACAAAAATTAATGAAAATCAACTTTGGAAAAATAATTTTTTTGAAGGAGTTCCCTCTCCAGCTGGCGGTTTATTAATTTTAATGCCTTTAATATTTGAACTTTCAAGCATTGAACTTAACATTAACATTAAAAGTGTTGTTCCATATTTCACAATTCTAATTGCTTTTTTATTAGTAAGCAAGACACCAACTCTATCTCTAAAAAAGATATCTATTTCCTCAGGTACGACTGTTTTTATTCTGTTGGGGACAGGGTTAATATTTATCTCATTATTATTTTATACGTTCGAAACACTATTAATTTTTGGATTTTTGTACTTATTTTCAATTCCGATAAGTTTTTTTGTTTACAAAAAACAAAATAAAAAAGATAATCTTGAAACATCTGAAGATGAGCACGAAGATGTTTTGTAATGAAAAAATCAAAAAAGGTTAAAAAAAGCAATACCTGGAAAATAAAACAACACAGGGATCAATTTTTTAAAAAGTCTAAAACCTTAGGTTATAGGTCTAGAGCAGCATTTAAACTGATCGAGCTAAATAAAAAATTTAAATTCATTAAAAAATCGACTAGTTTACTTGATATAGGTGGATTTCCAGGTGGATGGTCACAAGTTTGTAGTAAAATTATCCTTTCAGGAAAAATATTGTCATTAGATCTCAAGCAAATTGAAAAAATAGAAAACGTCACTTTTTTTAAAAGTGATTTTTTTGATCCAGAAATGGAGGACAAGATCTTTAATTTTTTTGGTAAAAAGATAGACGTTATTCTCTCTGATATGGCAGCAGATACTACAGGAAACAAATCATTAGACTGCATTAGAACCAATCAATTGTGTGCTGAAGTAATCAAGTTTTCTTCAAAACACCTTAAACCTAAAGGAGTTCTTGTTTCCAAATTGTTTATGGGAGAAGATTTTATAGAAGTAAAGAATTTAGCGAAATCGATGTTTCAAGAAGTAAATTTTTTTAAACCCGAAGCCAGCAGGTCTGAGTCTAAAGAAACTTATCTACATTGTTCAATATTAAAGGCTTTATAATTTTCGAAAATTGTATATAAATTTATATGGAAGCAATTAATGAAGCATTAACATTTGATGATGTTCTTCTATTACCTCGTTTTTCAAATATATTGCCATCAGAAACAGATATTTCGATTAATTTAAGTAAAAATATCAAGTTACAATCCCCTTTTTTATCATCAGCAATGGATACAGTAACAGAGTCTGAAATGGCTGTTGCAATGGCTAAGTCAGGTGGGATTGGAATCATACACAGAAATTTAACCATCAAAACACAATGTAAAGAAGTTTTTGAAGTCAAAAAAAAAAAATTATTAGTAGGCGCAGCAGTTGGAACTGGCTTAAATGACTTAAATAGAGCAATGTCACTTTTAGATAGCGGTGTAGATTTAATAGTAATTGATACAGCTCATGGTCATAGTGAAAAAGTTTTAAATATTTTAGGTAAATTGAAAAAAAAAAATATTAAAGTTCCAATTTGTGTAGGCAATATAGCAACAGGTGAAGCAGCAAAGAGATTGTACAACACAGGTGCAGATATAATAAAAGTTGGAATTGGACCTGGATCTATTTGCACAACAAGAATGGTGGCTGGTATTGGCGTTCCTCAAATTACTGCAATTATGGAAGTTTATAAATTTTTAAAAGGAAAAAAAATTAAAATTATTTCAGATGGAGGTATTAAATTTTCAGGTGATATCGCAAAAGCTTTAGCAGCAGGAGCAGATGCTATAATGATGGGTTCTATTTTTGCTGGAACTTACGAAAGTCCAGGTAAAAAATTTAAAATAAAAAACAAATATTATAAAAAATATAGAGGGATGGGATCTATAGGAGCTATGTCTGCGGGCTCTTCAAATAGATATTTTCAAAAAAATTATAAAGATAAATCAAAATTTGTTCCAGAAGGTGTAGATGGAAGAGTTGAGTATAAAGGTAAAGTATCTAAAATAATTTATCAGCTGCAAGGCGGGCTGAAGTCTTCAATGGGGTATATAGGTGCAAAAAAAATAGAAAATATTAAAAAAAATGCAAAGTTTATTAAAATTACTAAAGCAGGATTTTATGAAAGCATGGTACATAGTGTAGAAGCAATAGAACCAACTTTAAACTATAAATTATAAAAAATGAAAATAATACAACTGTTAATTATATTTTTAATATCAACAACAAAATTATATGCTGGAAATTATTATTTTAAAGAAGGTGTAGAATTCTTTAATAATAATCAATTAAACAAAGCTAAGTTTAAGTTTGAACAAGATATAGTATTTAATCCTAAAAGTGAAAAATCTTATCTTTATCTATCAAAAATTTATAATAAACAGGATAAACAAGATTTAGAGAAAAAGAATTTAAATACAGTAATATTATTAAATCCTTTAAATGAAGAAGCAACTTACAATCTAGCAAAACTAAAGTTGAATGAATCAGATTTTACTGGAAGTAAAAAACTAATTGATCAACTAATAAGCTTTTGTAAAAATTATTGTCAAAAAAGTATAAGCTTAAAATTAGAAATAGAGAAGTCCCTAAAAAAATAAATGCAGATCTAAAAAGTCGTATGGAAAAAATTATCATTATTGATTTTGGATCTCAAGTTACAAAATTAATAGCTAGAAGAATTCGTGAGCTAAAAGTGTATTCAGAGATTTTAACATTGAAAGATCTCAAAAACTTGAAATCATTTGACACAATTAAAGGAATTATTTTATCAGGAGGACCATCAACAGTTACAAAAAAAAGTTATGCAAAGATACCTAGGGAGATATTTTTAAAAAATATTCCTATTCTAGGAATTTGTTATGGATTACAATTACTTGCTAAAGAATTTGGTGGGGTCATAGATTCTATAAAAAGCAATAGAGAATTTGGTAGGGCAACACTTTTTAAAAGAAAAAATTCATTATTAATAAAAAATTATATAAATAGTAAAAATAAAACGGTTTGGATGAGTCATCAAGATGCTGTTATAAGACTGCCTAAAGGTTTTAAAATAATTGCGTCTACAAAAGAGTCAAAATTAACAATAATTGAAAATATAGATAAAAAAATCTATGGAGTTCAATTTCATCCTGAAGTAACTCATACTGATAATGGAAGCAAAATTTTTAGTAATTTCGTTTTTTTAATATGTAAGATTAAGGATAAATGGCAAATTGATTCAGAAAAAAAAAGATTAATTAATGAGGTAAAAAGCAAAGTTAAAAACGATAAAGTAATTTGTGCTCTATCAGGCGGTGTTGATAGTAGTGTAGTAGCTCTTTTAATAAACAAAGCAATCAAAAAAAAATTAGTCTGTATTATGGTTAATACAGGACTGATGCGAAAAAACGAATTTAAATTTACTTATAAAATCTTTAAAAAAAAATATAAATTAAATGTTAAATTGATTAATGCTTCAAAATTATATTTTAGGAAATTAAAAAATATTTCCGATCCAGAAAAAAAAAGGAAAATAATAGGAGAACTATTTATAAGAATATTTGAAAAAGAAGCAAAAAAAGATAAAGGGATTAAATATCTCGCTCAAGGAACACTTTATCCAGACATCATTGAAAGTCGTTCAGCAACAGGAAGCCGAAGTTCAAAAATAAAATCACATCATAACGTAGGTGGGTTACCAAAAAAAATGAACTTAAAATTAGTTGAACCATTAAAAGAATTCTTTAAAGATGAAGTAAGAACTTTAGGTAAATCTTTGAGTCTAGTAGATAGTATTAAAAACAGACATCCATTTCCTGGACCTGGTTTAGCTATAAGAATAATTGGCAAAGTAACACCGGAAAAAGTAAAAATATTGCAAGAAGCTGACGATATTTTTATAAAAGAATTAATTAAACACAAATTATACGACAAAATTTGGCAAGCTTATGTAGCTTTATTACCAATGAGAACAGTAGGGGTGATGGGAGATTCAAGAACTTATGAGTACACTTGTTTATTAAGATCTGTAATTTCTGACGATGGAATGACAGCAGATTATTTTAATTTTTCAAAGAGTTTTTTAGATGAAATATCAAATAAAATTGTTAATGGTGTGCCAGGCATTAATAGGGTAGTGTACGATATAACATCTAAACCACCAAGCACTATAGAACTTGAATAATGTCAAAAAAAATAGAAAAAATATTAAAAAAAAAAAATAAAAAAAAGATTGTAAGTTTGACAGCTTATTCAAAAAATATTGCAAAAATTTTAGACAAATACTGCGATATAATTTTAGTTGGAGACTCTCTGGCAAATGTATTATATGGCATGAATAATACTCATCACGTTAATTTAGATACAATGATTAAACACACTCAGAGTGTGAAAAAAGGTATAAAAAAATCTTTATTAGTAGTAGATATGCCAAAAGGTTCGTATAAAAATCCAAACCAAGCAAAAAAAAATGCAAAACTTATTTTTAGTAAAACTAAGTGTGATGCAGTAAAAATTGAAAGTAATAATAAAAACTTTAAAATTATTCAAGAAATTATAAAAGCAAAAATTCCTGTCATGGGTCACATCGGGTACACCCCACAATTTAAAAAAAAATTTAAAGTGGAAGGTAAAAACAAAACAGAGATAAAAAAGTTAATTAAAGAAGCTTTATTAATTGAAAAAGCTGGTGCTTTTTCAATCGTATTAGAATGTTTGACACCAAGTACTGCAAAAATAATTTCAAAAATTCTTAAAATTCCAACAATTGGAATAGGATCTTCATCTAATTGTGATGGCCAAATACTTGTTACAGATGATATACTTGGATTAAGTGGTTTTTACCCTAAATTTGTAAAGAAATACGCTAGCTTGAAATCAGTAATTGAAAAAGCAGTAGAAAAATATAGTAAAGAAGTTATATCTAAAACATTCCCAAAAAATAAAAATTTTTTATATGGAAAATGAAATAAATAATAATTCGAATTTTTTTGATAAAATTAATAATATATTAAAAAAAAAAAAATTTTTTTTAATATCAGTCAGTATATTAATTGTATTATCTATATTATCTTTAAATATCGTAAATTTGTATAAAGATAACCAAAATAAAAAAATTTCTGAACAATATATTAAAGCTGGAATATTCTTATCTTTAGACGAATTAAATAACTCAAAAAAAGCTTATAAAGAAATTATATTTAGCAAAAATAAGTTTTATTCAATACTTGCTCTTAATAAGATTATTGAGAATGAACTTGAAAAGAACCCGGAGGAAATTTTAAAACTTTTTGATATAATTGAGGAGATAAGTCATGAGACTGAGCAGAAAGATTTAGTAAAATTAAAAAAAGCATTATATTTAATAAAATTTACCGACCCGCAAAAAGGAAAAGATTTACTCAAGGAAATAGTTGACAGTAAATCTATATGGAAAGATGTTGCTCTTGAAATTTTAGATTAATCAAATTAAGTAAACAAGTGATAAAATTTTTTTTAATATTTTTACTAATACTATCAACAATTCAATGTTCTTTTGATAACAAGTCAGGGATATGGACTAAAAATATTAAAAATAAAAAGGAGAATGAATTTGATAAATTTAAAAAATTAAATACTCAAAATCAATTATTTGATAAGACAATTTTACCTAAAAAAAATTTAAAAATCACTATAGATAAAATTAGAAAAAATTATAAGTGGTTAGATGAATTTTATCAAAACAGCAATAATACTGCTAACTTTAGCTATAAAGAGACTAATCAATTAGTTTTTAAAAGCAAAAAATTAATAAACAAAAGAATTACTAAAACTTTCTTTGATGGAAAGAATTTTATAATGGTCAATGAAAAAGGATTAATAGTAGTTTATTCAATAAGCGAAAAAAAGATTCGATTAGAATTTAATTTTTATAAAAACAAGTTAAAAAAAATAAATAAAAATTTAAATGTTCTGGTTGATAATGAAGTAATTTTCATTTCAGATAACTTTGGATATTTATATGCTTTAGATTATATAAATAACAAACTATTATGGGCAAAGAATTATAAGATACCATTTAGATCAAATATTAAAAAAATTGAAAATACAATTATTTTATCTGATATAAACAATTCACTCTATCTTATCAAAAGTTCAAGCGGTGAAAAATTAAAGATAATACCAACAGAAGAGTCACCAGTTAAAAATGAATTTATCAATTCTATAGCCGTAAACGAAAACACAATATTTTATCTTAATACTTATGGCTCTATTTATTCTATTAATGCCAACGGTAGAATAAATTGGTTTGCTAATATTAATCAATTTTCAGACACAGATGTCAAAAATTTATTTAATTCAAAGCCAATTGTTTTGCAAAAAGATAGAATGGTTATATCTACAAAGAAAATGACGTATGTATTTGACTCTACAAATGGGGCTCAAATTTTTAAGATACCTATTACATCTTTAGTTAAACCACTTGTTACCGGAAACACAATCTTTTTAATTACAGAAACAAAATTACTTGTAAGTTTAAACTTAGATACTGGAGCTATTAATTATTCAATAGATATAAATCAAAATGTTGCGGATTTTTTGCAAACAAAAAAACAACAACTAAGCATTATGGATTTATATTTACTTAACGATAATTTGTACATATTCCTTAATAACTCTTATTATATTAAATTTAATATCAAAGGTGCAGTTAGTGGAATAACAAAACTACCATCTAAGATAAGCACTAAGCCAAAGTTTATTAATGATTCAATAATATTTTTAAATAACAAAAATAAGTTAACAGTAGTAGATTAGTTGTTTGACTTACCGCTAAGTAAAGAAAGTTGCGTTATTTTCATTTCACCTAAATTATCTGATGGTTTAATTGGATACTCTCCTGTAAAATAATGATCGCTAAATTGAGGGTAAGTGTTATTTCTTTCACCTTTTCCTAGCGCTAAATATAAACCTTTTAAACTCAAAAATTTTAGTGATTTCGCTTTTATATATTCACACATTTCTTCATTACTTTTATTGTGAGCTAATAATTCTTTTTTTGTTGGCATATCTACACCGTAAAAATCAGGAAATTTAATTTCTGGACATGCTATTCTTACATGTACTTCTTTTGCTCCAGCTTCATAAAGCATTCTTACTATTTTATAACAAGTTGTTCCTCTTACTAAAGAGTCATCTATTAATATAATTCTTTTGTTTTTAATTATACTTTTCGTTGAACTTAATTTTAATTTAACACCTAAACTTCTAATTTGTTGAGAGGGTTCAATAAATGTTCTACCTACATAATGATTTCTCATCAATCCTAACTCAAATTTTTTCTTACTGAATTCAGCATATCCAAGAGCTGCTGGCACTCCTGAGTCTGGAACAGGTACTACTAAATCTGCATTAATATCAGTTTCTTTAGCTAACTGAATACCAAAATTTTTTCGATATTCGTAAGCACATTTTCCCTCTATAAAACTATCCGGTCTTGCAAAATAGATATATTCAAAAATACAAGGTCTAGCTTTTTGTTTAGGAAAAGGTTTGATACTTTTTATTGAATTGTTTTCAACGACTATTATTTCTCCATTTTCTACTTCTCGTATTAAAGTCGCTCCTACAATATCTAATGCACAAGTTTCTGAAGCTAAAATAAATGAACCTTTTAATTTTCCAATCACTAATGGTCTTATTCCAAAAGGGTCCCTTACACCAACAAGTTTTTTGTTTGTCATCATTACTAACGCGAAACCACCTTTGATTTGAAATAAAGTATCAATTAATTTATCAACAATCTTATTTCGTTTTGATTTTGCGATTAATTGAACGATTGTTTCCGTATCACTTGTAGTTCTAAAAATAGCACCATCTTTTACTAAATTATCTCGCAAAGCCAAAGCATTAGTAAGATTACCATTATGAGCAATACTTAATCCACCAGCATGAAGATCTGCAAAAAATGGCTGTATATTTCTTAGTGAAGTCTCACCAGTTGTTGAATAACGGTTATGACCAATTGCAAATTTTCCGGGAAGTTTTTTAATTACATCAACTTTTGTAAAATGATCTCCAACCAATCCTTGTCTCTTTTCAGAATGATAGTTTTTCCCGTCGTAAGATACTATTCCACAACCTTCTTGACCTCTATGTTGCAGAGCATGGAGACCTAAGGCTACTAGTGCTGAGGCATCTTCATGGTTTGAAATTCCAAAAACTCCACATTCTTCTCTTAATTTATCAGTTTTAAATTTTTTCAATTTTTTCTTTTGTGTCAATGAATTCATCACTAGAGGGAAATTCTTCTATTAAAATTTCACTTCCTTTATTAATTATGTTAAAAGAGAAAGCATCTTCAGCTGATATACCCCAATTTTGATAAGGATAAAACCAATTAAATATAGAAAATAAGCATACTGAAACAACGTATCCCTTGAAGAAACCAAATAACAGGCCAAAAGTTTTATCTATTGAACCGACGCCTGTCCAGGTTACAGCCCGACCTAACGCTTTTCCAACTACTATTGTTATAAAAAGAGTAAAAACAAATATAACTGCTCCCAATCCAATGTTGTTAACAAATTCTGACTCAATATAATCACCTACAATAGGTTGAAATTTAGGAACCAACATAATTGTAATCACCGTTGATATAACCCATTTCATAAATGAAATTAAGCTTAATGTAAAACCTTTTAAAAAACATTGAACAACAAAATAAATTAAAATTAGTAAAAATAAAATATCAAATAGATTAACGATCCTTAAAAATTCATCAAAATAATTACCTATCATGAGATTTTATCAAACTCATTTCCAAAAGGTTTAAAAATTAAAATTAACTTTGGAAGCAGAGTTAATACTGATATCATTGCTAACAACATAGCTAGACCTGTAAATAACCCAAAATAAATTGTTGGAATAAAGTTTGATAAAACTAAAATTGAAAATCCAAAAACTATTGTTATTGAAGTATTCAATATCGCTATACCAACAGTACTATGACATCTATCTAAAGTTTTATGGTAATTATTAATTCTATTAAATTCCTCTTTAAATCTATAAATATAATGAATACTATTATCCACGGCTATACCAATAGTAATGGCTGCAATTGTAATTGTCATCATATCAAGAGGAATCTCCATCAACCCAATAATTCCTAAAATAAAAAATGCAGCTAAAAAATTTGGAATCACTCCAATAAAAGCTAATATATGATTTCTAAAGAGAATAAAAAACATCGCAGAGATTCCCAACATTACCACACCTAAAGTAAGTATTTGCGATTTGAACAAACTTTGTAACAAATTATTAAACAAAATAAGCACTCCCGCTAGTTTGAAATCTTTCTTATCTAATCCTAATTTAGTGTTTAATTCGTTGTTTATTTTTACAATTAAATCATTTCTTTTAAGATCTTTTAATGAGTCTTTAATTCTGACGCTTATTCTAGCTTCATCTTTTTCTACAGAAATGTATGGCGATACAATCTCTTTTTTTATCTCTTCAGGAATTTTACTATACAATACTGCAATTTCTAAGCTTTGAAGCTCTTTTTTATTTAAGTCCTCAGCAACTCTAAGTATCGATCCAAATGACAGCACCTTACCTATCTCAGGTAGAGAATCTAAGTAATCATGAACTTTTATTATCTTATCCATTTTATCTCTTGTGAACCAATATTTTGCTTTATTATCTTTGTTATCTTCCTCATCCCATTCGGAAAATTCATCATCATCTTCAACTTTTTTAGTAGGAAATTTAATAATTACGTTTAGTGGGGTAGTCCCACCTAATTCATCATCAATTTTTTTCATACCCTTATAAATCTCTGTTTCTTTATCAAAATAATTTATAAAACTATTTTCAACTTCTAATTTATAAATTCCAATTACACTAGAAACAAATATAATTGCTGTAGTTCCAAAAATAATTAAGCCACCTTTTTTTGCGACAAGACCTAAAAATTTAGTAATTTTAGATTTTTCTGTGTCTTTGACATTTATATCATCCGAAGATGAAAACAATGTGAGCAATGACGGTAAAAGCAAAAAAGTAACTAAAATTGAAACTGTTAAGCCCATCGTCATCATCCAGCCAAAATCTATTATTGGTTTAATTCCACTAAATATTAAAGAGAGAAAGGCGCAAACAGTTGTCAACACAGTATATAGAATTGGTAAAAACATTTTTTTACAAGTTTCTAAAACTGCTTCACTTTGCGATAAATCGTTATATTCTTTTTTTAATTGAAGAAATCTAACAGTAACATGAATATTCATTGCCATATTAAGTATCAACATTAAAGCAATGAAGTTTGAGGAAATAACCGTTACTTTCCATCCAATTAATCCGAGTAACCCAATCATAATTACGACTGAAGTAGTGCAACCTATTAAAGGCATGATTACCCATTTGAGATTTCGAAATATTAACCAAAGAGTTAAAATTATAAAAACAAAGACACCTATTCCAAATACAACAATATCATTTTTGATATAACTCATCATGTCATCAGCAATCATTGGTATTCCACCTAAATGAATATTAGCTTTTTCACCATACTTACCAATTACGTCTCTAATTTCATTTATATTTTGATGATTTCTTATATTGTATAAATTTTTATATTTTTCATATTCTACTTGAAATTTTTTGTAATTTATTTTTTCACTTTTTGACAAATTACCTTCTAAAGATCTGGTATAGAATTTTTCTTTAATTTTTAAGTATTCCGCAAGTCTTTCATCTGTTTTTAAATAAACTACAATACCCGAAGTCTTACCATCCTGGCTAATTACATAATCCTTGTATATTGGGCTATTTAAGATTTCTTCAAAACCTCTTTTTCTATCTATTTCAGGATGTGCAAGTGTTTTATAATTTTTTAATCTGTCCATTAATCCTTCATCAGTACTTTTTAGAAGCGGCACATCTATAACTGTAATCACACTATCTACCCAAGAAAGTTTTTCTATTTTTGATTTAAGCAACTGTAAATTAAGTATAGTTTCTTTGTCTTCAAAGCTATTTAATGGTGAGTAAGTAAGAAATAAAAAATCTTTAGATCCATATCTATCATTTATTTCTCTAAGATATTTCAAATCTTCGTCACCTTCTAAAATCAAAGCGTCCGACGATGCATCCAAATTAAAATTTTTTGAGTAAAAAATTGAAATTAGTATTATCAAAGATATTAAAAAGAGAGTGAATTTTGGAAAATCGATGACAAATTTTTTATAAATACTAGCGAGCATACTAATGTTTCAGATATATCTTAAATTTTTTATAACTAAAGGATAATTTTAAGTCTATTTTTTGCCTAAATCTTTGAATTTTGTATATATTCCCTCAAATTCAACTTTTATAACTCCAGTCGGACCATGTCTTTGTTTTCCAAGTATAATGTCAGCTAATCCATTTACATCATTCATTTTTGACTGCCACTCTGCATGTTCTATCGAACCTAACTTAGGTTGTTTATTTTCCAAATAATAGGCTTCTCTATAAACAAACATAACTACATCAGCATCTTGTTCTATAGATCCTGACTCTCTTAGATCTGATAATTGTGGTTTTTTATCATCCCTCGATTCAACTGCTCTAGATAATTGGGATAGGGCTAATACCGGGACTTTTAGTTCTTTTGCTAAAGCTTTTAAACCTTGTGTAATTTCAGATACTTCTTGAACTCTATTATCACCTCTGCTGGTGCTAGGTGCTCTCATCAATTGAATATAATCAACTACTATCAAGCTAACACCAAATAAACGTTTAATACGCCTTGCTCTATTACAAAGAGTAGCAATCGTAATGGCAGGAGTTTCATCAATGAATAAAGGGAGATTATAAATATTTCTAGAAGTCTCAATATATCTATTAATTTCTTCTTCTGTAACTTTTCCTCTTCGTATATCATCTGACTTAATTCTAGCTTGTTCAGATAAAATCCTGGTTGATAATTGCTCAGATGACATCTCAAGAGAAAAAAATGCAACCGATGACTTTTCCTGTCGGCTCATTAGATCTTGAGAGGCATGATAAGCAATGTTAGTTGCTAGAGCAGTTTTACCCATACCTGGTCGACCTGCTAATATAACTAAATCAGATTTGTGAAGACCTCCTAATTTTTCGTCTAAGTCCGTTAAACCAGTTGGTACGCCAACAACACCTTGGTCACTTTTCATAGCTAAAGTTGCCATTTCAATCGTTTGATCTAAAGCTTGATTAAACTTTAAAAAAGATTGAGAAAAACTACCTCGTTCTGCTAAGTCGAATAAAGATCTTTCTGTATTTTCTATAATCTTTTCAGCACTTTGATCTTTTGAATTTAAAGTTTCGGATGATAAATTATCAGAAATTAAAAATAATTCTCTCCTAATATACATTTCATGAATTACTTTAGCGTAATCAATTGCCTGCTTTGGAGACCCAGAAAATCGAGTAAGTTTAACTAAATATTCTGTTCCACCTACCTCATCTAACATATTATCTTTTTCAAAAAAATTTTTAAGTGTTATGGGATTTGCAATCATTCCTTTATTATTCAAAGTTTCTATCACCTCATAAATCTTCGTATGAGCTGGATCATAAAAACTAGTAGGTTTTATAATATTTGATATTTCATCAATTATGTCGTTGTTAACAAGTATCGATCCAAGTAGTGCTTGTTCCGCCTCCAGATTTGAAGGTTGTTTTTTATCTAAATTATTTTCAGTTAATTTGATTTTCTCCACAAATGAAGAATAGTTATACTTAACTTTATTTAAAGATAAAAGTTACACACTTTTTAAATAGCCCTGTGGAAAAGTTTTTTTTAAGAAATTTTATCTATCTTAATAAATATTTGAGCTGAAACTTCGCTGTGTAGGCTAATATCAACTTTAAAATCTCCTATTTTATTGAGATTTTCCTTTAATATTATTTGGGAAGGTTTTACTTCAACTTTCATTTTACTCATTAAAGCTAAAGATATTTCCTTTGGTTTAATTGAACCGTATAACTCTCCATTATCTTTGCTTTCTTTATTAAATATTAAAGATTTCTTATTTATTGATTGCGAAATTTCTTTTAATTTCTTTTTTAGTTCATTGTTTTTTTTATTTAATTCGTCTTTTTTTTTGTTTACATAATCTAGATTTTCTTTGTTTGCTCTTAATGCTTTACCAGTCTTAAGGAGAAAATTTCTTCCATAACCAGGTTTTACTTGAACTTTATCGCCTATGTTCCCAAGTTTTATTATATTTTCTAAAAGAATAACTTCCATAACTCTAAATTAATCCTAAAATTTTTGCTCTTTTAATTTCTCTAGTTAGTTTTTTTTGCTTTCCACTAGAAACAGATGTAATCTTAGAGGATAAAATCCTATTATTTTCTGTTAAATATTTTTTTAATAAACTCAAGTTTTTATAATCAATTATTGGTGCGTTTTTAATTGATAAAGGACATGATTTGTTAAATCTACCTTCAGTCTTTTGAAATAAACTAAGCTTACTTAGAGAGTTAGTATTCTTTTTTTGAAATTTTTTTCCTTTGCGTTTCATTTAACCTTCTTTTTTAAAATATTCATTTTTTGTATCTAGTTTTTTATACTTTACAATTAGATGCCTGATAATCGAGTTATCTAATTTAATCTTCTTATTAATTTCATTTAATGTCTCATTATTTCCCTCAAACTTATAATGTATATAAAATCCTTTATTATATTTTTTTATTTTGGTAGCTAAATTCAATAAACCCCATTCTTCAATTTTGATCACTTTGCCAGAACTAGTTTTTATCAGCGAACTGTATTTTTCCTTTATTTTTTCAATCTCAGATTTAGCTAAATCTTGTTTAGCAATTACTGTATTTTCATAAAATGACATAAAATATTATTGTTAATTAGTTATCTTTAAAGTAATTATTGTAAAAAAAGCTTTATACTATAATAGATATTTATATCAATACTAATTATCGGTAATAAAACACTAATTATATGAACGCTATACTATTTCCAGGCCAAGGATCTCAATTAGTTGGAATGGGATCTGAATTTTACAACAAATTTGATTTAGCTAAGAAAATATTTAGACAGGCAGATGAAAAGCTAGGGTTTAATATTTCAAAAATTATTTTAGAAGGACCAGAAAATGATCTTAAACTTACTCAAAACACTCAACCAGCAATATTAACTGTAAGTTTTACAATTTTTTCAATCTTAAAAAATGAATTTAATTTTGATTTAAAAAAAATTAAATATTTTGCTGGCCATTCTCTTGGAGAATATAGCGCTTTAGTTTGTTCAGAGTCATTAAAATTTGATGATGCACTTTTTTTACTCTACGAAAGAGGAAAATCTATGCAGGAAGCAGTACCAATAGGCAAAGGAAAGATGATTGCTGTGTTAGGATCAAGTATTATAGAAATTAAGGATCTTATAGAAAAAAATAATTTTAAAGGAGTATGCGAAATAGCGAATGATAATGCTGAAGGTCAAACCATAGTTAGTGGAGATACTGAGAGTATTTCTTCTTTTAGTAAATACTTAAAGGAAAATAAAAAAAAATTTATACCCTTAAATGTAAGCGCACCTTTTCACTGTTCATTGATGTTACCTGCTGCAGAAAAAATGAAAAATAAAATAAATTCAACTAATTTTATAAAACCTATAATTGATATTGTATGTAATGTAACATCTAAGCCTGAAAATAATCCTGAAAATATAAAAAGTTTGTTAATTGATCAAATATGCTCAACTGTAAGATGGAGGGAAAGTATTATTAATATGGCTAATGAAAATATTAGTAATTTTATTGAGATAGGACCTGGAAAAGTTTTATCTGGAATGGTCAAAAGAACAGTTAAAAATATTAATTGCTTTAGTATAAATACAATTGATGATATGAAAAATATAAACAATGAACTTAAAAAATAAAAAAGTAATTATTACTGGAGCTACTGGCGGAATTGGAAAAAGTCTTGTGAAAAAATTTGTGGAGTGTGGATCTATAGTTTTGGCAACAGGAACTAAAGGTGATAAGTTAGAAAATCTAAAAAATGAGTTCAAAAACATTTATATCCAACAATTCAATTTAAATGAACACAATAATATAGAAACTTTTATTGAAAAAAGTAGCAATGAACTAAATGGATTGGATATTTTAGTTAATAACGCTGGAATTAATCTAGATAATATTTCTATAAGATTAACAGAGGAAAATTGGAAGAAAGTAATAGATATTAATCTTACTTCTACTTTTATGATGTGTAAATTTGCGATAAAAAAAATGCTTAAATTTAAGTACGGAAAAATTATTAACATAACATCAATAGTTGGCCATACTGGAAATCTTGGTCAAGCTAACTACTCTGCGTCTAAAGCAGGTATAGTCGCTTTTTCAAAAAGTTTAGCTATTGAATACGCAAAAAAAAACATCAATATTAATTGTGTTTCACCAGGCTTCATAAAAACTGAGATGACAGATAAAATTAACGATGATATTAAAAAAATATTAATAAGCAAAATTCCTTCAGGAGATTTAGGAACGGGGGAGGATGTTTCAAATTGTGTAGCCTTTTTAGCCTCAGATTTGGCAAATTACATTAATGGTGAAACCATTCATGTAAACGGTGGAATGTATATGGCTTGACAATTTCTTTTAATAATCTATTAAGAAAATATCATAAATATAACAAAGGTAATAAATGTCGGACGATGTAAAAGCAAAAATTAAAAAAATAGTAGCAGACCATTTGGGTATTGAAGAAGAAAAAGTTACTGAAGAGGCAAGTTTTATAGATGATTTGGGTGCTGATAGCTTAGATACTGTTGAATTAGTGATGGCTTTCGAAGAAGAATTTGGATCTGAAATATCAGATAGTGAAGCCGAAAAAATATTAACAGTAGGAGATGCTATTAAGTTTATTGAAAGTAAAAGCAGTCAATAAACTTCCAATAAAAAGTTAAAATGAGTCATGATGTAAAAAATATCATGGTAATTCTATCTTCAGTATCTGGAGTGGGCAAAACAACTATCACAAAGAAAATTCAACAAAAATATCAATCTTTTAAAATTTCAGTTTCTCACACTACAAGAAAACCAAGACCTAACGAAGTCGATGGTGTTGACTATCATTTTGTAACAAAAGAGAAATTTAAAAAATTGATAGATGATGGAAAGTTTTATGAGCATGCAAAAATTTTCGATAATTTTTATGGAACACACAAAGATAGTGTCGATAAAATGATAAAAAAAAATGATATAATATTCGATATAGATTGGCAAGGAACAAAGCAACTTTCAAAATTTAAAAACTTAGAATTAATAAAAATTTACTTAATACCTCCGAGCAAAAAAGAATTAAAGAACAGATTAATAAAAAGAAATCAAGATTCTTTAGATGAAGTTGAAAGAAGATTCGAGGCATTCGATAATGATATAAAGCATTGGAAGGACTATGACTATATTATCATAAACGAAAATCTTGAAAATTGTTATAAACAAGTGGAAAAAATTATTTCAAAACATAAAAATATCTTTAAAGCTTCTCAAATAACTGTGTAATTTGATAATATTTTTCTGGTTTAATCTCCTCTGGACGTAACTTAAGATTGAATTTTTTTTCAATATCTATTTTAAAATTATTTTTAAATATTTTCTTAAAACTTTTATTAATCATTTTTCTTCTATTTGAAAAAAAAATATTTGTAATTTTTTCTAAATTATTAATCTTTTTAATTTTTTGTCTAATAAAAGTAGGTTTAAATGATAAAACAGAAGATATAACTTTTGGTTTAGGATGAAAACAGTTAGGAGAAATATTAAATTCTCGCTTAGAAGCAAGTCTATAATTTGTTAAGATTGATAATCTTCCATATTTTGAAGTGCCGTGTTTGGCAACAATCCTTTCAGCCATTTCTTTCTGAAACATCAATATTGACTCTGCATTTTTCGCGTCAGCTTTTTTGAATTTAATTATTTTAACCAATATTTGGGAAGAAATATTGTATGGTAAATTCCCAAAAATAATTGAATTTTTTTTTATCTTTTTATCAAGGTCAAAATCTAAAATGTCTTTATTAAAAACTTTTACTAAAGGATTTTTATTATATTTTTTAATTAAATCTTTATATAGAATACTATCTTTTTCGATAATTAATAAAGATTTTGGTTTTTTTTTGATTATTTCATCAGTTAAAGCGCCAAGCCCAGGTCCTATTTCTATTATATTTTTATTTAAAATATTTTTTATACTAACTATTTTTTTTATGATGTTTTTATCTTTTAAAAAGTTTTGTCCTAATGATTTTTTAGCAAATTTCATGAGTCTAGCTTATTTAAAAGTGTAATACATTTTAATAAACTTTGATAATTAGCTATTTTTTTTTTCACTATATCTAAAGCAGGACCGTGATCTGGTGACATTCGTCTATATGTTAACCCAAGTGTAATATTTATTGCATCAAATCCATATAAAGCTTTGAAAGGAGTCAAAACTTGATCATGATACGTGCCAACAATTACATCAAATTTTTTAAATTCATTTATAAAAACGGTGTCAGCAACTACGGGACCACTAACATTTATGCCTCTTTTTTTGAGTTTTTTAACTGAAGGTATAATATATTTTTTTTCCTCAGAATTTGCTTTTAACTCACCATTATGTGGATTCATACCCAAAATTGCTATTTTAGGTTTATAACCAAATAATATTTTATAGTTTAGATTTAATGAAGTTATCTTTTGTGTAATTAGTTTTGTATTTATACTTTTATGAATATCTTTTAAGTTAATATGTGTTGTAAGTGGAACAACAGAAAATTTTGAATTAGTTATCATCATGATTTCTGAGTTTTTTTTAATTTTACATTTTGAAGCAAAAAATTCTGTCACACCCTTCTTTTTTGTTTTTAACAATAATTTTTTATTTATAGAGCAATTAATTATTCCTTTAATTTTTCTAGTATTAGCTATTGTATGAGCTAAATTTAAACATTTAATTACATAATTTGATGAATTAGAAAAACTTATATTAAAAGGATCTTTAAAAGATACAGGGACATCAATTATATTTAAATAGTTGGCTTTTGTCTTCTTATCAATATCTTCCAATTTAAAAATTTTAATATTATATCTTAATAATTTAAATTGTTTTTCTAATAATCTATAATTACCTATTAGTAATAAATTTTTTTTAATTTTTTTATTTAATCTTTTCCATGTTTTATAAATTATTTCAGAATTAATACTATTCGGATCTCCAGATACCAGAAGAATTTTTTTTATCATTTTAGCTCTATATAAGCATTATTTTTAATTTTTGATAAGTGGCTACTTGAATACAAATCAAGTAATTCACCTTTTTTTTGCATAATAATTTTCTCTCTTACTGTTTCCAAGTTGGACTCATCAATATTTAATTTTTTTATATCTTCAAGTTTTAATATTAATACAGAATTTTTTTGAATTATTGGATTTGTAATTTGTCCTTTTTCTATGTTTTGAATTTCATTCAAAATCTTCTTTGATAGTGATTTTGAATTAATCCATCCCAAATTACCACCATCTAAAGACGTTGTCGATATACTATATTTTATAGCTGCATTTTGAAAACCAATTAAATTTATCTGATCTTTAAGTTCATTTATTATAGTTTTAATTTCATTAAAATTTTCTGCCCTAACTTCTATTTCTGATAATTTATACTCAAACAAATTTTGTTGACTTATTAATACCTTTTTTAACTCTTCATCTACTTCTTTTTCATCAATAATTGATTTTTCACCATAAATACTTATGATTAATTGTTGCCAATTAAGCTCTGTGTTAATTTCATCAATATATAGTTTGTAATCTAAATCATTATTTATGAATATCTTTTTAAAAGAATTTGTATCTAGATTATATGATTTAGCTATTCTTTTGACATAATTATTAACATTAGCATTTTCTTGTAAGTAATTTAATTTTTTTAATTCATTTTTCTTAAGTTTAACATCTATTAAAGATTTTAAAGCTAAACTTTTAGTTTTATTTATATTACTTTGATTTAAGGTTTCATTATTTAAAATTAAAATAGTTCTTATTTTATTTTTTAATTCATAGGAACTAATCATCTCATTTTCTACATCGGCAATTATTTTTGTTTGTACTGTAGCGTAAGAAAATTTATAAGAGGATGTAAAAATTAAGAATATTATTATTAATTTTGAAAACCTTTTTTTCATTTATCTATTGAAAGATGGTGTGTTTATATTGCCTAATGGAGAAATTGTAATTCTAAACATTAATGAATTTTCTGGCTCTAGCTCTGAGTCCTCATAGAATTCTCGACGATAAACTATACCTGCTCTTAAACAATCATTTAAATATTCATAACTTAAATCATAATACTCAGCAGAGTCTGTAACTAAATTCCTTTTTGTTCCCGCTGAAAAAATCCCATTCTTAGTTCGAGCAAGATCAAATTTTGCTTTTATATATTCTTGATCGCCAATATGCCTTTTCTCTTGTAAATAACTCAAATCAAATTTTATTATATTTGTATTTATTTCAGCTCCAAATTCATTGTAATTTAAATCATTATAATTTTGATCTAATGCAAAATTATAATTGATTTTTGTATTTTCATTTAATTGATAATTCAAATTACCAACTACGTCAGATAATTTTTCGTCAAGACTTGATGAAGAAGGCATATTTTTTTTCTCTTTTTCATTTATTATTTGTCCAACAGTAAAATTTATTTGTTTATTTTCCCTCTCATTTCTAAAATCGTAGTCAAAACCAATAGTTGTGCTTAAACCCCCTTCAAAATTGTTATTTGAATTTAATCTATCTAAACTAAAAATATTTAAATGATTAAGTTTAAGACTACCAGTTTCCTTTCTCATAAAGTCTGGCGCAGCCCTAAACAAAATCTTTGGAGTTAAAAAGTGTTCAGAGTTATCTATTGTTTTTTTGAAAAGATTTATTTCAGCTAAATATCCTAATGCTCCAAAAAATTCATTAGTAGTGTCAGTTTTAAACTCTGTATTTTTTGCTTCATAATTAATATTTTTTAATTTTCCTAAAATATTACTTTTTAATCCAGAGTCAAAATATAAGTTACTATATTTCCAATCAACATCATTTACTAAAAATTTTGTATGTTTGTTCGTGTCGTAATTATGTACTTTTAAGTTTGATGTCAAATCGGCTACACCAAATTTATTCCTAAATAAATTTTTATCCAAAGTAATTTCTGGAAGTATAAACTCATATTTGTCATTATAATCTTCTTGTAAAGTTTCATAAATACTAGCATTGAGACCAAAAAAAATATCATCATCGTTATGGGTAAAGTTTATAGAATTTTCGAGCGTGTTTGTTTCATATGAAGTTAAATTTGATTTAATTTTATATAATTTAAGATATTTATCGTCAGAAGTATTTTGCAATGATAACTTAAAATTAGTTTCAGCATCTTCTTTGCTTTCAAAATTTTTTACAAATTTTGCGAATAAATGTGATCTATCACCTACCTTTTTAGCTTTTTCAGATTTTTTGAAACCTTCTGTATAACCCAAATCAAGAATAAGGTTTGAAGTCTTAAAAGCTTGTCTATATTCACCTAACATTAAAGGTCTTTCAGAGTCGAATAAACTGGTATTTAAAGTAAAATCCTTATCTCTATTTATGGCAAAATAATATGGAACCTTAATCCCAGTTCCTAAGTTTTTAGAGTTAAGTAATGTTGGTGGTAAAAAACCTGATCTCCTATCAACAGTAGGATCAGGATGAGACAATTTAGGTAAATATAATATTGGTACATCGTAAATTTTGATAACTGCATTATCATAATAAATTGTTTTTTGAATTTTATTATGTCTCATTTTCCCAGCCTGAATTGACCATGGAGGACATTTATCACCTTTTCTGTAATCACATATTGTGAATATACTTTTCGTAAATTGACTTTCGTTTTTATCTATTTTTATTGTATTTGCGAAGACTCTAGGTTTATTATTATTTTCAATTTTTAAATCATCTTGATTTAAAAAAGCTTTTATATCAGTTCCGACTATTTCTCTTTTTTTTTCATCAATATAAATTTGGGAAAATTTATAAGAATTTTTTTTTAGATCTTTAACCTCAATATTTCCAAAAGATCTAAAAAATTTTTCTGAGGTCAAATAATTAAAATTCTCTAAAAAAATATCATTTTTTTCAGGGTCTTTAATTAATGTAGGTTTTTCTGAAAATATAAGATTTTTTTTATTGTCAAAAACTATGTCAGTTCCATTAATAACATATCCTTCTGATGTAATGATTGTCGTTTCTCCTTTGCTTTCAAATATCTCTAGATCTTTATTATATTCTGCATAATTAGTTTTAAGAATGTTATTTCTACTGTCTTTGGCAACAACATCTTTTTTAAAAACTGTAATTTTTGTTTTTTTATCAATTGATATTTCTAAAGACTCTATATTTAAACTTTCAGCATTCAATTTGCTGATAAAAAGAAATGACAGAAATATAATTAAAAATTTACTTTTCATTAATTTGCAATATTCCAATTGACGAAAAAATACCTATTGTAACAACTGGCACCCAAGCAGCTAGAGATAAAGATATTCTATCAGTTTGGCCCAGCGCTAAAGACAAATCTTTAAAATAGTATACTGCTACACATGTGATTAAACCGACAACAATATAGGTAAAGTTATTTGATTGTTTAAGTGTATTCATGGCTAAAATAGAGGCAATAGCAGTCATTAAAAATAAAAAAAATGGTAAAGCAAGCATCGAATTTAAATTTTGATCTAAATATTCTTTATTGTAACCCTTTTTTAGTAAATCGTCATAATTTACCAATAAGTCAAGGAACGACATAGCGTCTAAATTCTTAAAGAGACTAGTGATTTTAATATAATCATATTTAGATGTAATCATATACTTTTCTTTTGAAATATTTTTTGTGACCCCATCCTCAAACGTAATGATAACTACATCATCTAATACCCAGTTATTTTTACTGATGTCTGCTTTTTTTGAAAAAATTTTATTTTTCAATTTATAATTTTCATCAAGGTTAATTATTGTTATATTTTCCAATATATTATTTTCAAATTCCTTTGCTGAGATTATTCTATGTCCTTTATCAACGTTTTCTTTTATCCATAGCCCATTTTTATTGATTGATATTAAATGATCTACATCACGAGAGTATTTAGCTTTTGTTTGCTCGTAATATTTCACCATCGTGGAGGTAATAGGGTTTATCATAAATAATATTATCCATCCAAATACAAAAGACATAAAAGCAATGATAAAAAAAATTTTAAAATTTGAATAACCAAATACTTTTAAAGTGAGAAGATCTTTACTATCTCTTAGATTAAGTAAAAACCACATACTAGAAATAAAAATTACAAATGGAAGTAATTTTATAATTATACTTGGTATTAATAATGCTGTTAGAGTTAGAGGAACAATAAATGAAGTGTTTAAATTTTTAAAAAATTCAACTTCTTCCAATAAATTTAAGATAATTCCAAAACAGTAAAAAAGTAATACAACTTTTAACAACGTTTTAGCAAAACCTAAAAATAAATATTTATTTAAAGTTTTATTCATTTTAAGTAAGACTCTTTTTTAAATTGTAACATTAAAATAAAATATAATAATGGTATGACTAAAAATGGGGTAAAAATAAATATAAGTCCCATTAATTTTGATATACCAGTAAATCTAATCATTAATTCTGAGTAAAGCAGAATTAAAAAGCTTAAGAAAAAGATAGAGTATTTATTTAAAAAAAAAGTTCTTTTAAATTTAGGCTTAATTAATAAAAAAGAGCATATAAGAGCAACTATTGGTAAATAGAAGGGTAGAGAAAATCTTCTATTGAGCATAGAAGATAACTCCGTTTTAGAATCTTTTTTGCAGTCTAGTGTTTTTATTTCAATATTTCGAAAACATCTAATTAATTTCAACGTAGAGGTTTCTTGTAGTTTAGGTTGTTGAATGACATTATTTTTTAAATTTTTTAAACTGATATTAAGTTGTTCAAATTTTACTAGATTATTTTCCAAATTTTCTTTTTCAGTTAAGATATAACCATCAAAAAGTATCATTCTTTTTTCCTCTACTATACCAGCATTGGAAATTATCGTAGTCGAACGGGTTGTATTATTTTCAGCTACTAAATTTTTTAGAATATCAGATTGATCATGAATAAATACATTTTCTATTTTATTGTTTAATCTTTTTTCAACCATGAATGTAAATCCTTTAAAAGAGTCACTAAATTGTTTTACTTTTATAGTAGGTAAAAAAGAATTAAATCCATCTTTAGTTAATAAAAGTCTGGATTTATTTAGAGTCAATGGGGTAATAAAAGATGATAACAATAAATATATTAAAACAATAAATATTGAGGTGATAAAAAAAAGGTTAACTATTTGTAATTTTTTAACTCCCGATGTCCACAATATTATAAATTCATTATCTCTGAGATGCTTAACTATAAAGAGAAATAAGGCTAAAAGAAATGACAGCGGTATGAATTTTGTAAAAACACCAAAAAAATTTAATAAAGTATATAAGAAGTACGTACTTATTGAATATCCATTTTCGACAATAAGATCTAAAAAATTTACAGCTTTTACTGTAATAGCTATAAGAGATAAGCCAAATAGTATTACTAAAAATGTTTTTAGTATTTCCCTGAAGAAATTTTGATAAATTTTGTTTTGTAGCATTGTAATTTGATATACCAAAATAATGTAACTTTAATTAAAACTCAACCTATGATAGTACACTATAATGAATTTTCCATTGAAATCTGCTATATTTGATCATATATACCTTTCAATTCTATTTATTTAAAAATTATGTCTATTAAAATTAACTATTCAAAAAATACAGGCTTTAAATCGTCAGCCAATCTGGTGTTATTTACTAATGAAAAATTCAATATAAATGGATTAAAAAAATACCTTTCAAATTCTGAGTTTGCGTACATAGATGATTTATTAAAAACTAGTGATTTAAAAAAAAACTTATTTGTTTTTGAAGTAAATTCAAAAAAGAAAATAGTTTTAATATCAATTAAAAACAACTTAAAGATTTCTGATATAGAAAGTCTAGGAGCCGAATTCTATGGCAGAATTAATTATGGAAAAAATAGTGAGTACTTTGTAAACTCTGATAGTATCGTAACTAAACTTGATAATCTTTTAGGTCATTTTCTTCATGGACTAAAATTAAAATCATATAAATTTAATAAATATAAAACCAAAAAAGAAACAAGATTTATTTCTATAAATATAATTGGAAATAAAAACAAACCTTCATTACAAAATCAATTAAAATTCAAAGCTTTAGAAGAAGGCACTTTTTACGCAAGAGATTTAGTTTCAGAACCAGGAAATATTTTACATCCTGACGAATATGTCAAAAGATTAAACTCACTTAAAAAAGATGGTTTAAAGATAAATATATACGATGAAAAAAAATTAAAAAAACTTGGTATGAATGCTTTACTTGGAGTAGGGATGGGAAGTGTAAGAGGTTCATATCTTGTAACCATGGAATGGAACGGAGTAAAAAATAATTCTAAACCTTTGGCATTTGTTGGAAAAGGAGTCACTTTTGATACAGGTGGCTATTCATTAAAGCCAGCAAGATTTATGGAAGACATGACTTATGACATGGCTGGCTCCGCTGCTGTAGTTGGTTTAATGAAGAGTTTAGCGCTAAGAAAAGCAAAAATTAATGCAGTTGGCGTTGTTGGACTTGTTGAAAATATGGTTAGTGGAGTAGCTCAAAGACCTGGAGATATTGTTAAATCCTATAGTGGTAAAACTATAGAAGTGCTAAATACTGATGCAGAAGGAAGATTAGTTTTAGCTGATGCATTAACATTTACAGAAAAAAAATTTAAACCAAAACTTATCGTTGATCTCGCAACATTAACGGGTGCTATTATAGTTTGTTTAGGATCAGAATATGCTGGGCTATTTTCTAACGATGATAAATTATCTAAACAAATTTTAAATGCAGGTGAAAAGGTAGAGGAAAAGCTATGGAGAATGCCTCTTCATAAAAATTATGATAAACTTATGAACTCTAAGAACGCTGACGTGCAAAATATAAATTATGTTGGTGGAGCTGGATCAACAACAGCGGCACAATTTTTACAACGATTTATTTTAGATAAAACCCCATGGGCACATTTAGATATAGCAGGAATGGCATTTTCAAAGTATGGGGGAGCATTAAATTCAGGTGGGGCAACAGGGTTTGGAGTAAGATTATTAAACAAACTAATAGAAGAAAATTATGAATAATGTAGAACAGACACTTTCAATAATTAAACCAGATGCCGTAGAAAGAGATTTGATTGAAGAAATTAAGTCTATTTTTTTAAAAAATAACTTTTCAGTTAAAGAATTTAAAAAAATTCATTTGAACAAAGAAGAGGCAGCTGAATTTTACAAAGTTCACCAATCTAAACCTTTTTATGACAGTTTATGTTCATATCTGGCCTCTGGACCGATTGCAGTTATGATTTTAGAGGGAGAGAATGTAGTGTCAAAATATAGAGAACTTATGGGCTCAACCAACCCAAAAGATGCTAAGGAAAATACACTCAGAAAAATGTTTGGTATTTCGATAGACAAAAATTCTGTACACGGATCAGATTCTATTGAAAATGCAAAAAAAGAGATTAATTTTTTTTTCAAAAACTAAGAATATCTGTAAATTCTTCTTATTGCTTCAGAAAAAGCTAAATATTCCAACTTCTGAGTTTTAACTTTAAGAATATTAACATTATCATTTTTATTTAAAAAAAAACTTTTTTGAATAATATTTTTGCCATCATCTAACCTATCGTTAACATAGTGAACCGTACAGCCAGTTTTTTTTTCATTTTTTTCAATAATTCTAGCATAGGTGTTTAACCCTTTAAATTTTGGTAGTAATGAAGGATGAATATTTATTATCCTTTTTGAAAATGATAAGATAAATTTTTTGGATAAAATTTTCATATATCCAGCTAGGCAAATGATTGAAATTTTGTATTTTCTTATTTTATTTAAAGTTGAAATTTCAAAATTTCTTTTTTTTGTATCTATGATTAAATATGGAATAGAATTTTTTTTAGCATAAGCTAACCCTTTAGAGCTAGGGTTATTACTAATTACTAAACTAATTTTTACGGGGAAATTATAATCTCTAGAATTATTTATTAAGTGTTTTAAATTGGACCCTGTTCCAGAGATGAAAACACACGCGTTTTTTTTTACCATTTAATTGAATTTGTTAAAATAATTTTTTTTGTTTGTTTCGACACATGACCAATTTTATATGGCATATATTTTTTTGAGAAATATTTTATTACCTTTTTAAAGTTTTTTTCTTTTATTATTATGCAAAAACCCACACCACAGTTGAAGGTCTTTAACATTTCATCCTCAGATATATTTTTAGATTTTAACCATTTGAAAATTTTCTTTGTTTTAATTTTAGATAAATCAATATTAATTGAAAGATTGTCCGGAACAGATCGTAAAAGGTTTTCAATTAAACCTCCCCCAGTTATGTGAGCTGCAGAATTAATTAAATTTCTATTTACTAAGTTTAAAACTTCTTTAGTATAAATTTTAGTAGGCTTTAATAAATCTTTCTTTAAACTATTTGGTATCTTGTGATTTTTCATTATTGATCTCACTAATGAATAACCATTAGAGTGAAGACCATCTGATGGTATGGCTAAAATTAAATCTTTTATTTTAACTTTTTTTTTATTGAGGATCTTTTTTTTTGACACAATGCCTACACTAAAACCTGCCAAATCGTATTTGTTTTTAGAGTATACTCCTGGCATCTCAGCAGTTTCCCCTCCTATTAATTTACAGCTAGAAATATAACACCCCTTATTTATACCTTTTAAAATTTGTTTTAATTTCTTTAATTCAATTTTAGCTATTGCAATATAATCTAAAAAAAAAAGCGGTTTTGCTCCTTGTACTATTAGATCATTCACGCACATAGCAACTAAATCTATTCCTATTGTGTCAAATTTTTTAAATTTGTTTGTCAATTCAATTTTTGTTCCAACCCCATCTGTACATGAAACAATAACTGGATCTTTGATATCTATTTTGCTAATATCAAATGATGAACCAAAAGCTCCTATATTTCCTGCATTAAACGTTTTATCCCTTTTTTGGACATTTTTCTTAGATACTTTTGCGATGTGTTTAACAAACTTATTAGCAATAGAAATATTTACACCACTTTTCCTATAACTATTTTGTATTTTTTTCATTAATAAAAATGATATTTAGCTAATTATGAAAAATATAATAATTTTTTTTACTATTTTAATTGTTTTATTTAAAACTGGAAATGTTTTATCAGATAACAACATTTTTAATGTTAATAATATAGAAATAAGTAAAGAAAACTCTAAAAACAAAGATTATTTGACCGATAAAGCTTTTCGAATAGCCTTTGATAAAATGGCTAGTAGGTTATTATTAGATGAAGATTACAAGAGAATTGTTGGCACTGATTTGGAGCAAATAAAAAAATTAATTTCATATTATCAAATATTTAATTTAGATAAAAATAAAAATACGAAAAACGTCAAGTTTAATATTTTTTTTGATAAAGAAAGGATGCATAACTTTTTTTTTAAAAGAAATATTCTATATTCTGATATAATTAATACAGAAGTGATAATTTTTCCGTTATTTAAAAAAGATAAAAAGTATTTTATTTATTCTAAAAATTATTTTTATGAAAATTGGAATAAGAATAGTAAAGATGATATTATACAATATTCTCTGCCTGTAGAAAATATTGAAAATATACAAAAAATTAATTTAAACCAAAATAACATAGATAGATTAAACATATCTGATTTTTTTAAAGAATACGAAAGTAACAATGTTGTTTTTGCCAATATTGATATTAAGGGATCCAATGCTAAAATATTTTTAAATACTATAATTGAAAATAAAAAAATTAAAAAAACTTTATCTATATCCAAAAAAAAGGAATTTAATGAAAAAGAGTTTTACGATTTGATTATTCTTGAAATTAACGGCGTTATAAAAGATTTAATAAAGTCACAAAATTTAATTGACGTTAGAATACCTTCTTTTTTAAATGTTAAGTTAAGTTTGAAAGATGATAAAAATTTTGTTGAATTAAATAGAAGAATCCAAAAAATAGATTTGATAGAAAGCTTTTATGTTCAACAACTTAATAAAGATTTTGTGTTAGTAAAAATAAAATATCTTGGAAAAATAAAAAAAATAATTGATAAATTAAGTGAACAAAAAATTAATTTGAAAATGATTAATGGAAGTTGGAAATTGAGTATAATTTAATGAGTCAATTAATATTTAAATTTCCCTTCAAAATAAAATATTATGAGGAAGATTATTATGTATCCAGTAATAATTTCTTGGCCTATAGATTGATTGAAAATTGGCCTAACTGGCCCGACAAGTGGATTAATATTTTCGGACCAAAGGGTTGTGGCAAAACACACCTCTCGAACATTTTAATAAAAAAAATAAAGTTTTCAAAGATTCTTGATGCTAATCGGGTAGATGATGAAACTATTAAGCAAATTGCTAAAATTAAATGTTTAATAATAGATGATTATAAAAATAATATTGACGAAAAATTATTTTACTCTGTTTTAAATCAGGCTAAGCAGTATGATAATTATGTTGTTATAAATTCAGATAAACCAGTAGATGAGATAAGTTTTGAGTTAAATGATTTAAAGTCTAGAGCCAAAAGTTTTGTAAATTTAGGTATAGAATTACCTACTGATGACTTATTAAGAGTAATAATTTCAAAGTTTTTTTCTGATAAGCAAATCGATTTAAATCCTAAAATATCAGAATATATAATTAAGAATATTGAAAGATCGTATGAAAAAGTATTTAATTTCATAAAAGAAGTTGATAATTTGTCTTTATCTTCTGGAAAATCAATAAATATTAATTTAATAAAAAAAGTATTAAATGAATAAATATAGAACCCATAATTGCTCCGAATTATCAGAAAATCATTCTGGACAATCTGTATCTTTATCTGGTTGGTTACATAGAAAAAGAGATCATGGAAACCTTTTATTTATAGATTTAAGAGATCATTATGGTTTGACACAATGTGTAATAGAAAATGATAATAAATTTTTTTCAGTATTAGAAAAATTAAGACCTGAATCAGTTATAAAAGTTGAGGGCAAAGTCTCAAAACGAGATACAGAAACTCAAAATTTGGATTTATCTACTGGTAAAATTGAAGTTAACATTACATCTATTGAAATAATTTCTGAAGCTAAAGATTTGCCAATGCCTGTTTTCGGCGAGCAAAATTATCCTGAAGATATTAGATTACAATATAGATTTCTAGACTTGCGAAGAGAAGAAATGCATAGAAATATTATTTTAAGATCTAACGTTATTTCGTTTATAAGGTCAGAAATGTTAAATTTAGGATTTTTGGAATATCAAACACCAATCTTAACTTCATCAAGTCCAGAGGGAGCTAGAGATTTTCTCGTTCCTAGCAGATTAAACCCTGGAAAATTCTATGCGTTACCACAAGCTCCTCAACAATTTAAACAACTTATTATGGTCTCTGGTTTTGATAAATACTTTCAAATTGCACCTTGTTTTAGAGACGAAGATGCTCGAGCTGATAGAAGTCCCGGTGAGTTTTATCAACTAGATATTGAGATGTCGTTTGTTGAACAGGAGGACGTATTTAACGTTTTAGAAAATCTTATGATAAAATTATTTAAAAAATTTTCTAACAAAAAAATACTTAACGATAAGTTTCCTAAAATTCCATTTGAAGACGCAATGTTAAAATATGGAACCGATAAACCAGATTTAAGAAATCCATTAATTATTCATGATATTACAAAAATTTTTGAAAGAGATGATGTGAAGTTTGATATTTTTAAAAAACTTGTAAAATCAGGTTCTATAGCTAGATGTGTAATAACACAAAATACAAAAGATAAGCCAAGAAGTTTTTTTGATAACATTGATAAATGGGCTAAAGAACAAGGAGCTTCTGGATTAGCTTATTTTACTATAGAAAAGAATGATAAAATTTCAGGTAAAGGCCCTATAGGTAAATTTTTTAGCGAAGATTCAATTAAGGAAATCATGAATGTTTGCAAAGCTGATATTGGAGATAGTATTTTTTTAGCATGTGGTAATAAAAGTTATGTAGAAAATATTTTATCTCTAGCAAGAAACAAAATTGCTGAAGATTTAGATTTAATTAGTAAAAATGAATTTGCTTTTTGTTGGATTGTAGATTATCCGATGTATGAATTAGACAATCAAACAAAAAAAATCAAATTTAGTCACAACCCCTTTTCAATGCCTCAAGGTGATCTTAATAATATAGATTTCAAAAACCCCTTATCTATAAAAGCTTTCCAGTATGATATTGTATGCAATGGAGTAGAACTTTCCTCTGGAGCAATAAGAAATCATTTACCAGAACTTATGTATAAACTTTTTTTAATTGCGGGGTATAGTAAAAAACAAGTTGATGAAAAATTTAGTGGAATGATTAATGCTTTCAATTATGGAGCACCTCCACATGGTGGTATCGCGCCAGGAATTGACAGAATTATAATGTTATTAGCAGGTGAAAAAAACATTAGAGAGGTAACATTGTTTCCTATGAATCAAAACGCACAAGACTTAATGATGAAAGCCCCCTCTGAAGTCGACAGCAAACAGTTAAAGGAAATTGGAATTAAAATAGATATAAAAAAAACTAATTCTTAGATTTTAAATTTATTCTTACATCGGAAAGGTCAACTAATTTTTCTTCATAATTACTTCTAACAAAACCTTTTGAGGTAATATTTTTAACAATTTTTAAAAATTTATCATCTGTAGTTTGACCAGATACATCTTTAGTGTTCGCGATTGATGGTGTATGAGCTAAATCTTCTTTGCCTAAATATGATATAGCTAGCTCTCTAAATACATAATCTAATATTGAAGAAGCGCTTAAAATTCTATCGTTTCCTAGCACATTTCCTGAGGGTTCAAACTTCGTATCTATAAACGCATCCACGTATTCGTCTAAAGGCACCCCGTATTGCAATCCCAAAGAAATTGCTATTGCAAAATTGTTCATCATTGCTTTTACTAACTCACCTTCTTTATTCGTATCAATAAATATTTCACCTATTTTTCCATCATCATACTCACCTGTGTGCAGGTAAACTTTATGATCACCAATTTGCGCTTTCTGAATATAACCTTTCCTTCGGTCTGGCATTTTAAATCTAGCCTTATTTTTAACTTTTAAAGCTTGATTATCCTCAATGCTTTTTTCAGTTTTTGAACTTATAATTTCTTTTGAAACTGTTGTAGATAAAAAATTGTCGGAATTTTTACTCTTTTGCTCAGAAGGGCTTTTTTCACCTAATTTTCTTGTTTTACGATTATTAAGTTTTACATCGATTACTTCCACTTCACCGTCTTTTCTACTATCAATTTTAGATAATTCTTGATCGTTTAAATTATCTAACGAATGAACTGTTTTAAACGTACAAGTATAATATGTTTCAACTATAAATTTTTTCATTTTTAAAAGGAATCTGTTTTTGATGTTTTATAGCAAAATTATTAGTTGTCTGATATAAATAAATATACAATTAAGAATTGTGTGGATTTAAATAATCATGAACTTAAAAATATTATTTACTTGGTGGAATAAACAAACTTTCGGAACTTTTTTAAAAACATTTTTTTTCGGTAAATATGTGGGAAAAGATGAATTCGGAAACAAATATTATAAAAATAAAAATGATGAAAGATGGGTAATTTACTCTGACAATGTAGAATCTACCAAAATTACCTCAGATTGGTTTATGTGGATACATCATACTATTGACAAAATTCCAAACAATGATGAAAAGAAATATAACTGGCAAAAAGGACACAAAGAAAATAAAACTGGAACTAAAGAAAGTTATAAACCTATAAAGATCAAAAAAAATATAAATCTTAAAAAATATGAAACTTGGAAGTAAAATCTTAATACTTTTTAATTTACTCATTGGCTTAAACTCTATTGCATTTTCTGACGAAAAAATTGTAACCACGCCATTGATAAATCTTAATGAGCTAAAACCTAGTTTTGAAGCAGAGGATGAAAATGAAAAGAGTTTAATTCTTGAGGAAGGGATCAAAAGTAAAAAAAAAACTTCAGTAAAAAATAATTTGCCAGTAGCAAAATTTATTGGTTTAGACAAAATTACTGCAAAAACTTCAGAAATAATTATAACTTTAGGCGAGGTAAAAAGATTTGGGCCACTAGAAATTAAGGTTTTAAAATGTGGAATAATAGACTCCAGAAATATGAATGATAATGTTGCTTATTTACAAGTTAAAGATTTATCTAAAACTCAAAATGAAAAAGTTTTCATATTTAATGGATGGACATTTTCTTCAGATCCAAATCTAGCCCCTTTTGATCATGCTATATATGATTTGCAACTTGTGAACTGTAATAAAATTTAGAAAAATTTTTCTTTAGCTAACCAATTGGTATCAAAATCTGAATTAATAAACTTTTTATGCAATAAAATTTTTTTGTGAAGATCAATTGTAGTAGTTATTCCCTCTAAAACAAATTCGTCCAAGGATCTTATTGTTCTTTGTATTGCTTCAGATCGATTTCTACCTTTACATATTACTTTTGCAATCAAACTATCGTAATACGGAGTAATTTTGCATCCTTGAAAGATTGATCCGTCAACTCTGGTTCTGAAACCTGAGGGTTGGTGGCAAACGCTTATTATTCCTGGACTAGGTTGAAAATCCAATGCTGGATTTTCTGCGTTTATTCTACACTCAATGGAATGTCCTCTAGGTGCAATATCACTTTGTTTAAGTGCAGTTTCACCAGTAAAAGCAATCCATAATTGTTCTTTTACAATATCAATACCTGTTTGCACTTCAGTAACAGGGTGTTCAACTTGAACTCTTGTGTTCATCTCTAAAAAATAAAATTTTCCATCCTCATAAATAAACTCAACAGTTCCAGCTCCTTCATATCCAATTTGTTCCACCATTTTGACTGTTTTTTCCAATAAATTTTTTCTCTGTTCATCGCTTAATACTGGGCTAGGAGTTTCCTCTATAAGTTTTTGATGTCTTCTTTGAACTGAGCAATCTCTCTCTCCAAGATGAACAGTTTTATTTTTACCTGACATTATTTGTACTTCTATGTGACGCGGATGCTTGAAATATTTTTCAATATAAAGCTCATCATTTCCAAAATATTTTTTAGCTTCATTTTTAGCAGTTGAAAATAAATTCTCGAGTCGAGACTCCTCTTCAACTATTTTCATACCTTTTCCACCGCCTCCTCCTGCAGCTTTTATCAAAACTGGATATCCTATTTCTTTACAAATTGTTTTTGCTTCAGAAAGGGATTGAACTCCACCTTCTGAACCTTCAATTATAGGTAAACCATATTTTTTTGCGATTTTTTTAGCTTCAATTTTATCTCCCATTTGGGAAATTAATTTTGAATTAGGACCAATAAATTTAATACCATGTTTACTCACAATTTCAGCAAATTTCGAATTTTCTGACAAAAAACCATACCCAGGATGAATAGCTTCAGCTCCAGTTAAATCTACCGCAGACATTATAGATGAAATATTAAGATAGCTATTTTGTGGTTGATGAGATCCTATGCATACGCTTTCATCAGCTAATCTTACATGCATCGAGTCAGAGTCAACATCTGAATGAACAGCTACTGTTTTAATTCCCCATTCTTTACACGCTCTTATTATTCTAACAGCTATTTC
>CABYYE010000002.1 GCA_902523095.1 uncultured Pelagibacteraceae bacterium
TTAATCGTTATAGATCAAATGAAGATTTTATTCAAAAATATATATTTCCTGGAGGTTTTCTACCTTCACTTAATCAAATTAAGGAAATCACTCAAAAAAATTTTATGCGAATAGAAGAAGTTAATTCTTACTCAATGGACTACGCCAAAACACTTTTAATTTGGAAAAAAAGTTTTTTAAAAACATGGGACAATATTTCACCTCTAGGATTTGATGATTATTTTAAAAGAATGTGGGAATTTTACTTATCATATTGCGAAGCAGGTTTTAGAGCTAGAAATATAGACTTGATTCAATTTTCTTTGTCTAATAAGTAATTTTAATGTTTAGATTAATTATTTTTTTTTTGTTAACTTTTTTGATTGGATGTTCTAGCAATATGAAACCAACAGATTTTAAAGATCAACAACCAAGATTGATTATAGAGGAGTACTTATCAGGAAAAGTTAAAGCATGGGGTATTTTGCAAAATAGATCAGGTGAAGTAACAAGACAATTTAATGCGGAGTTAAACGGTAATTGGGATGGATCTAAATTAATCTTAGATGAGTTATTCAATTGGAATGATGGTGAAAAACAGACTAGACAATGGGTTATTAAAAAAATTGATAATCATAATTACGAAGGAACAGCGGGAGATGTTGTGGGAACAGCCAAAGGCTATTCATATGGTCCAGCGTTTAAATTCGAGTATGTGCTCCTAGTTCCTGTGAAAGGAAAAAATATCAAGATTACTTTTGATGATTGGATTTTTATGCAGGATGAGCGTGTGGCAATTAATAGAGCAACAATGACAAAATTTGGTATTAAAGTGGCCGAACTGACAGTAATGTTTGTGAAAGATTAATATGTTTGAACTACCTAAACTTGACTATTCTAAATCAGCTCTTACACCTTTGATGTCTGAGCAAACCTTAGATTTGCATCATGGCAAGCATCACCAAACTTATATAACAAATTTAAATAAATTTATAAAAGAATCTGATTATGAAAAATTATCTTTGGAAGAAATAATTAAAAAATCTTCATCGGAGTCTAAGGCTGGAATATTTAATAATGCTAGTCAACACTGGAATCATAATCTATTTTGGAAATGTATGAAACCTGGTGGAGGAGGTAAAATTCCATCCAAACTAGAGGAAAAAATTAAAAAAGATTTTGGTAGCATTGAAAAACTTAGAGAAGAATTTATTTCAGCTGGAGTTACTCAATTTGGCTCAGGATGGTGTTGGTTATCCGTTAAGGATAACAAGTTAGTTGTTACAAAAAGTCCCAACGCAGAAAACCCGTTAATTCATAACATGAAACCACTTTTAGGATGTGATGTTTGGGAGCACTCATATTATTTGGATTATAAAAATAAAAGACCAGTATATTTAGAAAACTTTTTTGACAAATTAATTAATTGGGAATTTGTAGAATCAAATCTTTAGTTCACAATTTCAACGTTTTACAAATTTATCTACTAAAAATAAGTAAATTTTATAAGGTAAAATTCTCAAAAATTTTAGAATTAAAGTTAATCCCTTTGGAAAATGGATTTCAAATGCCTGTTTATTAACTATCCCCGTATAAATTTTTTCAGCGCTTAATATTATTTTTAGTTCTTTATTAGTATTAACTTTTAATTTAGATATTTTAGGTGTTGCTTTTGGCACTTTAATTGCGAGTTATGTTTCAGGTATACTTTTTACTTTTTATACATATTTTTATATTAAAAAAAAATTTCAAATTACTCCAACTTTAAATAAATTAGTTGTACCCTCTAAATTATTAAAGTTATTAATTATTAATTTTGATATTTTCATTAGAACTTTAGTCCTAACCTTTTCTTTTTTATGGTTCACTTATATAGGTGCTAAATTTGGAGAAGACTTCCTAGCAGTTAATGCCGTCCTAATGCAATTTATAATACTTGCCTCTTTCTTTTTAGACTCTTATGCTTTTTCTACAGAAGGCATTATTGGATATACAGTTGGTAAAAAAAATAAAAATTTTTTTATTATGACTGTAAAAAATTCGATTCAGCTAAGTTTTTATACTAGTTTAATCATCTCTATTATTTTTCTTTGTTTTTTTAAACAGGTAATTAACGTAATCACAGATATAGAAATGCTGAGATTTATTTCGTACAAATATTTCATTTGGATTATAATTATCCCACCAGTTGCTTCTTTTTGTTATCAATTAGATGGAATATTTATAGGAGCTTCTCAAACTACTGATATGAGAAATGCAATGATAATATCTGTTGCTTCTTTTATCATTTTGTCTATATATCTATCAAAATTTTACGGTAACCATGGTCTTTGGTTATCTCTACTACTTTTTATGATATTAAGATCACTAACACTTAAATTATTTTTCGAAAAAATTTTAAAAAAATTTTAAATGCAAATTATCTATAAAATACCAGGTTACATACTTTTATTATTTGGAGGATTCTGTTTAAGTTGGGGAGGTTTTATAGTTAGGTCTTTTGAGACTTCAAATGCTTGGGAAATTTTATTATTGCGATCCTTCTTTTTTTTTTTAGGAATATCAACTTTTTTAATTTTAATTTATAAAAAAGATACACTTAAAACTATAAGAAACTCTGGACTTGCAGCATTATCAGGAGGATTTGTAATGTCTTTTAGTTTCATTTCTTTTGTATTCGCTATGATGAATACCTCGGTTGCTAACGTTGTATTTATAATAAGCACTCAGACTATGTTCTTAGCAATACTTGGTTATTTTTATCTAAAAGAAAAAGTCTCTCTCATAGGCTTATTATCAATAATTTTAGCTATGACTGGAATAACTGTAATGATAGGAGACTCATTAACTTCTGGAACACTATTTGGTAATTTGATTGCTCTTGTTATCCCAATTAGTTTTTCTATTTTAGTAATGATCGTTAGAAAAAATTCTAATTTAGATCTAGTACCAGCGATTTGGTATGCATCAATCTTTAGTTTTTTCTATGCTTTTGTAATGGTTGAGAATTTTATTTTTAGTAGTAATGATATTTTAATGGGTTTTTTGTTAGGTGTCCCCCAACTCAGTTTTGGATTTATTTGTATAACTATTGGATCTAGGACTACTCGTTCAGTAACAGTTGGTTTGTTAATGTTGACTGAGACAATATTTGCACCTTTTTGGGTGTGGTTATTCTTAAATGAAATTCCACCTTTAAGTGTGTTTATAGGAGGAACAATAATCATTTTTGCGATAATTGTAAAAAACTTGGATAGAAACAAGTCTTTTAAAACTTAATTATATTTGACATTTTCAGCTTTTTATTAGAGAGTCCGAATGTAACGGGAGAGTCTGATTTAATTCAGCGCCGAAGGAGCAACTACCCAGGAAACTCTCAGGCAAAAGGACCGTTACTTTAATAACTCTGGAAAGAAGGCTAAAGCCTCACCGAAGGATTAAATCTCTCAGGTACCTAGACAGATCGGGTTTTAGAAGAGTTATTATGCAAGCACAAAAAACAGCTTTATATAATATTCATAAAAAACTAGGGGCAAAATTTGTTCCTTTCGCTGGTTATGAAATGCCAATCCAGTACAAGGATGGGATAGTAAAAGAACATATCTCTACTCGAACGCATGCTGGATTTTTTGATGTTTCTCACATGGGACAATTTTTTTTAGAAGGTGATGAAACATTAATAGAGGCTCTAGAAAAAATTATTCCCGCAGACTTAAAATCTTTAAAGATTAACCACTCAAAATACTCTTTTCTACTTAATAGTAATGGAGGAATAATTGATGATTTGATTGTGACAAAAACAGACGGGGGGTTTTGTATAATTTTAAATGCTGCATGTAAAGAAAATGATATTAAGGAAATTTCTCAATTTTTAGGAGAAAATCATAAGTATCATTTAAATAATAATTTATCTTTAATAGCTTTACAAGGGCCTAGGTCAGTCGAAATTTTGGAGAAACTTATACCTAATGTTTCTAACTTAAAGTTTATGACAGGTAACAAATTTAGTTATGATGATGAAAATATATACATTACAAGATCAGGTTATACAGGAGAAGATGGTTTTGAAATTTCTATATCAAACAAAAAAGTAGAAAAACTGATCAATTTTTTAATTTCAAATGGGGTCAAACCAATAGGTTTAGGAGCTAGAGACACATTAAGATTAGAGGCAGGTCTTTGTTTGTATGGGCAAGATTTAAATGAAAAGATAAATCCCGTAGAAGCAAACTTAAAATGGGCTATCGCAAAGAAAAGAAAAGATGTTGGAGGCTTTAATGGATGGGATAAGATTAAAAGATTATTAACAAACGGAAGTGAAAAAATTAGAGTTGGTATTAAGCCCGAAGGTAAAGTTATAGCAAGGGAAAACACAAAAATTTTTTCAACCGATGATAAAGAGATAGGGTTAATTACAAGTGGAACTTTTGGCCCGAGTGTTAATGCACCAGTTGCAATGGGATATATTCAATCAAAATTTGCTGGGATTGGAACGCCAATAAAATTAGAGGTAAGGGGGAAGAAGTATGGAGGTAAAGTATCTGAGCTTCCATTTTACAAGAAAAACTATGCGAAATGAAAAGAGGTAAAAATGAGTGAAAAAAAATTTTCAAAAAAACACGAGTGGGTTTCGCTGGAAGGCGAAATAGCTACAGTTGGTATTACCCAACATGCTACTGAGTTGCTTGGAGACATAGTTTTTGTAGAAGTGCCTGACATAGGTAAGTCTATAGAAAAAGAAGGTCAAGCCGCTGTCGTTGAGTCAACAAAAGCTGCTAGCGATGTTTATTCTCCGATTTCAGGAGAAATTACCGAAGGTAATAAAACTATAGTAGAAGATCCGAGTAGCGTTAACACAGATCCAGAAGGAGCGAGTTGGTTTTTTAAATTAAAAATTAATGACAAAGGAGAGTTTGACTCTTTAATGTCAAAAGAAGAATACGATAAATTTTGTAAGGAGAATCCAAATTAAATGATTGACGATAATTCAAAAGAATTCATAAAAAGACACATAGGACCATCAAATGAAGATCAATCAAAAATGTTGGAGTATGTAGGATATAATTCACTTAATGATTTGATGGTAAATACTGTACCAGAAAAGATTTTATTAAAAAATGATCTTAAAATAGATGAGCCATTATCCGAAAATGATGCTTTGCGTAAATTGAAATCAATTTCTAAAAAAAACAAGATATTTAGAAATTTTATAGGAATGGGTTATTATAACTCTTTAACTCCGAGTGTTATTTTAAGAAATATTTTGGAAAACCCTGGCTGGTATACCTCTTATACTCCATATCAAGCTGAAGTAGCTCAAGGTAGATTAGAAATGCTTTTGAATTTTCAACAATTGATTATTGATTTAACAGGAATGGATATCGCAAATGCCTCATTGTTAGATGAAGCTACTGCAGCTGCAGAAGCTGTAGGCTTATGTCATAGATTAAATAATCAAAAAACTAAAAAAATATTTGTTTCAAAACATTGTAATCCTCAAACAATTTCATTGATAAAAACACGAACTGAGCCATTGGGGTTAGAATTAATTATAGGAGATGAAAAAACTGAGTTGGAAAAAATAAATGACAGTATTATTTGTGGGGTTCTATCTTATCCGCGTACTTTAGGAGAAATTGTAGATCCAAGTGAATGCATAAGTAAAATACATAAAAAAAATGGAAAAGCAATTTTAATTAGTGATCTATTAGCTTTAGCTAAACTAAAAACTCCAGCAGAGTTAGGAGCAGATATAGCAGTTGGAAGTGCTCAAAGATTTGGAATACCGATGGGATATGGCGGTCCTCATGCAGCTTTTTTTGCAACAAAAGAGAAATATAAACGATCAATGCCTGGAAGAATTATTGGAGTTTCAGTTGATCGATATGGAAAAAAAGCTTACAGATTATCTCTTCAAACCAGAGAGCAACACATAAGAAGAGATAAAGCCACAAGTAACATTTGTACATCTCAAGCTTTGCTAGCAATTATTTCTGCAGCATACGCAATCTACCATGGTCCAAAGGGAATTTTAAAAATAGCTACCAGAACCTCTAAGTTAGCAAAATTATTTGCTGACGAAATAAAAAAAGGAGGATTTGAAATATTGTCAGACAATTTTTTTGATACTGTAACAATTAAAACAAATGAAAAAACTAACGATATTTATGAGGCTGCATTAAAAGAAAAAATAAACCTACGAAAAGTTGATAACGAACAAATATCAGTAGCCTTTGATGAAGCTAAAAAACTAAAAGATATTAATACTTTATTGAAAATATTCGGTGTAACAAAAATCGTAGAGCAAGATGCAATAATAGAATTAGATAACCTTCCTAATAGCCTACTTAGAACTTCAAAATTTCTGACTCACCCAGTTTTTAACAAATATCACTCGGAAACAGAAATGCTTAGATATCTAAAAAAACTCGAAGATTATGATATTGCTCTTAACAGATCTATGATTGCTCTGGGGTCTTGTACAATGAAACTTAATGCGGCAGCAGAATTAATGCCAATTACTTGGAAAGAATTTTCTCTTCCTCATCCATTTGTTCCTACAAATCAAATGGAGGGTTATAAGATACTCTTTAACGATTTGATAAATGATTTGAAAGAAATTACAGGATTTGATGCAGTATCTCTTCAACCAAACTCTGGAGCTCAAGGTGAGTATGCTGGATTAATGACAATTAGAAAATTTCATAAAAAAAATAATCAATCTAATAGAAATGTGTGTTTAATTCCAAGTTCAGCTCATGGAACTAATCCAGCTAGTGCACAAATGAGCGGCATGAAGGTTGTGGTAGTTAATTGCGATGAAGATGGAAACGTAGATATTGATGATTTAAAAAATAAGGTAGAGAAATATTCAAAAGATCTCGCCGCTTTAATGGTCACTTATCCCTCAACTCATGGAGTTTTTGAAGAAAAAATAATTGAAATTTGTGAAATTGTTCATAAATCAGGCGGCCAAGTTTACATGGATGGAGCTAATTTAAATGCGCTAGTTGGTATTGCAAAACCAGGAAAATTTGGACCTGATGTTTGTCACATTAATTTACATAAAACGTTTTGTATCCCACATGGTGGTGGTGGTCCGGGCATGGGTCCAATTGCTTGCGCTAAACATTTAGCAGATTTTTTACCTGCTCATGAAATAATAAAAGAGTCTGGTCCAAAAAATGGAATGGGAGCTGTGTCTGCTGCACCTTGGGGTAGTTCAAGCATTCTTCCAATTTCTTGGATGTATATTAAAATGATGGGAGCTGAGGGATTAAAGAAGGCTTCACAGATTTCAATTTTAAACGCAAATTATATTTCAAAAAAACTGTCCCGAGATTACAAAGTTTTATATACAGGCAAAAATGGCAATGTAGCTCATGAATGCATAATTGATATAAGACCTATTAAAGCTAGCTCCGGAATTTCCGAAGAGGATATCGCAAAAAGGTTAATTGACTATGGTTATCACGCTCCTACTATGTCTTGGCCTGTCACGGGTACAATAATGATAGAGCCGACAGAAAGTGAAAATTTAGAGGAGATAGATAAGTTTTGTAATGCATTTATTCAAATTAAAAAAGAAATTAATTTAGTAGAGTCATCAAAATTTGATAAAATAGATAATCCATTAAAAAACGCTCCTCATACTTATATTGAATTAGCTTCTAATGAATGGAAACACAAATATACACGAGAGGAGGCTGCTTTTCCTAATGAGTATGTGAAAAATAATAAATTCTGGGCACCGGTAGCTAGAGTAGATAACGTTTACGGAGATCGAAATCTCGTGTGTTCCTGTCCATCAATTGAAGAATATAAAGAAGAAGCAGCATAAAAAAAACCCTCTTTAATTAAAAAAAGGGTTTTTTTATAAAAAGTTTTTAAATTTAAAAACCGTAGACTACTGATAATTTAAATCCACTTGTATCTATATCACCATCAACTTTGTTACCGTTCGCGTTCTTGATAGAAACAGTATCAAAATCAATTGCTTCATAGGCAAATTTGTAATTTAAACCGCTACCACTTCCGGATGAGAAACCAACACCATATGTAACTCCATCAACACTAGAGTTTCCATAAGCAGTCATTCCTGATTCGTCAGTATTAACGTCAACTTCTGTATATCCAAGTTTGGCATAAAAATTTTGATAAACTGGAATTTCAGCATAAAGCGTAGTCAAATTTTCGATTTCCGCATTTGCTTTGAAAGTTGTTGAGGTTCCTTCACTATCTCCTGATGCAGGAGTTTCAACTCTTGATTGGAAGTTTTTACTTACATCTGCAGAACCTGGAGTGTAATCAACACCAATAGTTATTGGGTAAACATCCATTGTATATTCTGCGAATATAGCTCCAACAGGAACTAAATCGTGACTTACTGAACCTTTGTTAGTGTTAGCAGAACCACCAGCTACTGTTCCAGCAGTTGTTGTCTCTGTAACGTCAGCGTCTATGTTTAAAATAGTACCAGCTATACCCACGCCAAAGCTTCCTGCATAAGCAGAAGTGCTTAAAAATGCGGCTGCGGCTAAAGCTAAAAATATTTTTTTCATAGTATATACTTTCTTAATAATTATCTCGTTAACGATACTGCTATCTAAAGGCATTTTATTGAAAAGTCTATCAATTTAAGGTTGAATGGAATGATATCTTCCAGTAAATCCTTGATTTATAGGGCTATTTTTGTTGCAAAAATGCAACATAGCATACTTTAATCAATCAAAAATTTTTGCTTAAAAAATGCCCTTCCTAGGATGTTTTTTGAGTTTGGATTCAAGAATCGCCTGAATATTCAATTTATTCAGTTCTCCAGGTTTTAAATTTTTCAAATTTTGTACTGCATTTAAAAACCTTTCCGACTCTTTTTTTGTTATTAGACCTACAGTTAAATCATTAAATTTTTTAATATAATCATCTCTTTTAAATGGTCTAGCCCCTGCAGGATGCGCATCAGCCACATTTATTTCTTGAAAAATTTTTGACCCGTTTTTCATTGTTATTACTACTCTTCCCCCAAAACATTTTTTTTTAGGATTTTTGTCATGATATTTTTTAGTCCACTTCTTGTCTTCCTTAGTAGTTATTTTTTGCCAAAGTTTGATAGTACTTTTGCGTTTTGCTCTTTGAGGGGTATAAGACTTTATATGATGCCAATCACCATCCTCTAAAGCTACTGCAAATATATACATGATAGAATGATCCAATGTTTCGCGACTAGCATTTGGATCCATTTTTTGAGGGTCATTAGCACCTGTGCCAATAACAAAATGTGTATGATGACTAGTTTCAATTAAAATTTTTTTAATATCAGATAAATTACTAATCTTTTTATTTAAACTTCTAGCTAAGTCAATTAAAGCTTGGGACTGATATTCTGCAGAATGCTCTTTTGTGTAAGTTTCTAAAATTGTTTTTTTAGGTTCATTAATCTTAGGTAAGGGAACAACATATTTTTTTCCAGGCCCAGATAAAACGTAAGCGATAACGCTATCTTCTCCCTCGTAAATAGGACTTGGCGATCCTTCACCTCTCATACATCTATCTACTGCCTCAATCGCGAGTTTACCTGCATGTGCTGGAGCAAATGCTTTCCAGCTTGAAATCTCTCCTTTTCTGGATTGTCTTGTTGAAATTGTAATGTGTAAAGCTTGTTGAATAGATTGATAAATAACTTCGGTGTTAAGTTTTAATAAACTTCCAATTCCCGCTGCAACGCTCGGACCCAAATGAGCTATATGATCTATCTTATGTTCATGCAAACAAATTCCTTTAACTAGATTAACTTGTACTTCGTATCCAGTAAGAATTCCTCTAATTAAATCCATGCCACTACAATTTTTTTGCTGAGCGACAGCTAAAATCGCTGGAATATTATCTCCAGGATGGCTATAATCTGCAGCTAGAAAAGTATCGTGATAATCTAATTCTCTAACAGCAGTTCCGTTTGCCCAAGCTGCCCATTCACAATCAACTTTTATTTTTGGGCTTAAACCAAAAATATTAGCACCTTTTTTCTTTACATGAGCTAAAGCCATTGCTCTTGCTGAAATAACGGGTTTTCTATTCAAAGATGCAATAGCGACTGAAGCATTATCAATTATTCTATTTATAACCATTTGAACTGCATGTTCATTTAATTTAGCTTTATCAGACGCGATCTCAGCAATTTTCCAGGCGAGCTGGTCTTTTTTTTTTAAATTAGCTTTTGATGGGTGAACTTTAACAATTATATTTCTCATTAATTTAACATATTTCTAAGAACATATTGGAGGATCCCACCGTTCTTGTAATATTCAACTTCGTTTTGAGTATCAATTCTACAAAGAACTTTAATTGTTTTACTTGTTCCATCTTTATATTTTATTTCGCAAGATACTTCTTCTCTTGGCTTAACGCCCTTATCTATATCAATTACGGTTATTAACTCTGATCCAGTAATTTTTAATTTTTTTCTATCAAATCCCTCTTTAAATTGAAGAGGTAAAACACCCATCCCGATTAAATTTGATCTATGAATTCTCTCAAAACTTTCTGCAATTACAGCTTTAATTCCAAGCAGTTTCGTGCCTTTGGCCGCCCAATCTCTAGAAGATCCTGTTCCATATTCTTTTCCAGCCATCACTACTAGATCGTTTCCTCTTTTTTTATACTCAATTGCTGCATCATAAACACTCATAACTTTTCCATCCGGTTGCAAAGTAGTAAATCCCCCCTCTGTACCAGGTGCCATTTCATTTCTAATTTTAATATTTCCAAAAGTACCTCTCATCATAACTTCGTGATTTCCTCTTCTTGCTCCATAAGAATTAAAATCTTTTTGTTGAACTTGCTTTTTCATAAAATAATCGCCTGTAGGGCTATCTTTCTTTATATTTCCTGCAGGAGAAATATGATCAGTAGTAACTGAATCAGCTAATAAAAGTAATAATCTAGCATCTTTAATTGGTTTAAATCCTTCAGGTTGATCTGGTAAATTATCAAAAAAAGGAGGTCTTTTAACGTAGGTAGAACTATCCTCCCAATTATAAATACTGCTATCTACTGTTTTAATAGCGCTCCACTCTTTAGGACCTTCAGAAACATTTGAATAACGATCAATAAACATATCCGCATTAATTGATTTTAACATTATATCTTCGATTTCTTTATTACTTGGCCAAATGTCTTTAAGATAAACTTCCTTACCTTCCTTATCTTTCCCTAGAGAGCTCTTATATATATCAAAGTTCATATTGCCTGCTAAAGCAAAAGCAACTACAAGAGGTGGTGAAGCCAAATAGTTGGCTTTTACGTCTGGGCTTATTCTTCCTTCAAAGTTTCTATTTCCCGATAATACAGAAACTGCATATAAATTTTCTTTATGAATTGCATCAGAGATATTTTTATTAAGAGGTCCAGAATTTCCAATGCAAGTGGTACAGCCGTAACCTACTAAATTAAAACCGAGTTCATCTAAATATTTATTTAAACCTGCTTTCTCTAAATAATCTGTCACCACTTTAGATCCTGGTGCCAAAGAGGTTTTTACCCACGGTTTAATTTTCAAATTTTTCTCTACAGCTTTTTTTGCTAGCAATCCAGCTCCTATCATTACACTTGGATTTGAAGTATTAGTACATGAAGTAATAGCTGCTATCACTATATCTCCATCTGTGACTTTAAAATTAGCTCCTGAAACTTTAGCTTCAATCAATTTTTCTCTTTTCGTATTTTCTTTATAAGCTTTTGCAAATTCTTTTGAAGACTCTGTTAATAAAACCTTATCTTGAGGTCTTTTAGGACCAGATATGCTTGGCACAACAGTGCTAATATCTAAAGATAAAGTGTCTGTAAACTTCATGTCTTCACTTGCCCAGAGTCCTTGTTCTTTTGAATATTTTTCTACAAGTTTAATTGTATCCTTATCTCTTCCAGAAATTTCTAAATATTTTAAAGTTTCCTCATCAATTGGAAAAAAACCACAAGTTGCCCCATACTCAGGGGCCATATTGGCAATAGTAGCTCGATCAGCTAAAGTAAGATTTTTTAATCCTTCTCCATAAAATTCTACAAATTTTCCTACAACTCCTTTTTTTCTTAACATTTCAACGATAGCTAAAACTAAGTCTGTAGCTGTCAATCCTTCAAGTAGTTTTCCTTTAATTTCTACGCCAATAACTTCGGGAATTAACATTGATATAGGTTGACCTAACATAGCGGCCTCAGCTTCAATTCCTCCTACGCCCCAACCTAATACCGATAATCCATTAACCATGGTAGTATGACTATCTGTGCCAACTAACGTATCTGGGTAAGCATATAAATCATTACCACTTTTAGATGACCACACTACTTTAGCTAAATATTCTAAATTTACTTGATGACAAATACCTGTTCCTGGAGGAACAACTCTAAAATTATCAAACGCTTTTTGACCCCATTTAAGAAATGCGTATCTCTCTCCATTTCTAGAAAATTCTTTTTCAACGTTCTGATTAAATGATTTACCAGATGCGTATTCATCTACCATAACTGAATGATCAATTACTAAATCAACAGTTGATAAAGGATTAATTTTATTTGGATCTTTGTTTTTTTCTTTGACAGCGTCTCTCATCGCTGCAAGGTCTGCAATAGCTGGAATGCCTGTATAATCTTGTAGCAAAGTTCTTGCGGGCCTGTAAGCTATTTCTGTATTGGATTTTTTGCTTTTAAGCCATTCTTTTAAAGCTAAAATCTGTTTTTTATCCACGGTAACATCATCTTCGTGCCTAAGAAGGTTTTCTAATAAAACTTTAAGTGATTTTGGAAGTTTAGATATTCCTTCTAAACCATTTTGTTCCGCAGTTTTTAAATTAAAAATTTTATAATCCTTTCCCGAAGAATTTATAATATCTAAAGAATTAAAGGAATTTTTACTATTAAATTTCATGCGCTATACATAAAACATAATAACACAAACGATAAGCAAAAAAGACATACTATAGTTAAAATTTTGAATAAATTGCTCGCTTGTGGCAAATTTTCTCAAATATTTTCCCATGAAACACCATACAGCTTGACTTCCAACCGCCATAATAAAAAAAATGAGAATAACTATAGAAGAATCTTCAAAAAAATTATTTTGCATATCCACAAACATTGAAATCGCAGTTAAAGCAATAACTATACTTTTAGGATTAACGAATTGAAATAAAAAAGTATTTAAAAAAGTAACAGGTTTCGGTAAACTCTTTTTATTTTTGGATTTAGTAAAAGATATTTTGTAAGCAATAAACAATAAATATATTGAACCTAAAACTTTTACAATTATTTGTAATTCCTTAAATTTTTGAAATACAAATGAAGAACCAACTAACAACACTATAACAAGTAATGTCCAGCCAATTATTACACCCAGCATTGTTGGAATAGTTTTTTTAAATCCAAAATTAAAAGCAGTATAAGATGTCATGATATTATTGGGACCCGGAGTCAAAGATGCTACAGTACTAAAAAGTATCAATGAAAAAAGTTGAGATGACATTAAGCAATATCCAACCCATTTTCTGTTTTCTGAGAAGGATGAACTAATACCACTTTACCGTCTTTTTCTATTGCTCCTAGTATAAGGACTTCTGAGACTATTCCAGCAATATTCTTTTTTGGAAAATTACACACTCCAATTACCTGTTTGCCAACTAAATTATTTGAATTGTAATAGTGGGTAATTTGTGCTGAGGATTGTTTAATACCAATTTCTTCTCCAAAATCTACCTTTATAACTAATGAAGGCTTTCTAGCTTTTTCATTTCTTTTTACTTCTAGAACAGTACCAATCTTTAAATTTATCTTTTTAAAATCATCATAAGAAATTTCCATTTAATATCCTCCGTTATAAAATTTGTTAGAACTTTTTAAATATACTATTTAACGCTTTTCTTTGGGCCTGATAAAATTTATTTTTTTTTAAATTTTTTAAAACGAAAGCATTTGTACCACCAGGAGTTTGTGAAACTTTAACAAGTTGTTTTAATGAAATATCTTTTTTATTTAAAGTATCCGCTGATAAAGCATAAAAAAGTTCTCTAACATACTTTTCTGCCTCTTTTTTTTTAATACCTTTAGATATAAGCCATTCGCTTGTAACAGAAATCAAATTATAAAATGACGCCATAAAGGATGATGTTGACCAGAAACCTTTAGAAAGTTTTTCATCATTTATTTCTAAAGTCGTTCCTAAGTGATTAAAAAAATTTTTGCTTTGTTTATCAATTGGAGAAATAATTATTGGACCTTTTCTCATTCCAATAAAAGGTAAAGGAATTACACGAGTAATATTTCTACTTTTAGTAAGTTTTTTTAAATCTTTAAGTTTTATAGTCGAAATAAAACTGATGATTTTTTTCTTTTTTTTAAAATTAAGTAATCTTAAAATCTTTTTTCCAACTTTAGGAGTAATTGCTAAGAAAATCCAATGAGAATTGTCTACTAGCTGTTGATTGTTATTTGATATGTATATTTTTTTAAATCTTTTAGACAGTTTTTTTGCTATCAATTTATTACGTGGTGAAATATAAACCTTATTAAATTTTAACTTTGATTTAAATATACCTTCAATAACTGAAGTTGTAATATGGCCAGTTCCTATAAAACCTAAATTCATGAATTATGCACAATAACCAAGCTATACCGTTTAATAAAGAAAATTTTAAACAGATATTCTCGAAAAATTTTACTTTAGTTGTATTAATTTCCATCCCAAGCGCTTTAATCGCAGAATACTTTAATATTCCTTTAGCTTGGTTTTTAGGGCCGATGCTTGCCACTTCTATTGCATCTCTAAAAGGGTTGAATTTGAAAATGCCAAAATTGATGCTTTCATCAATCTTGATTTTGTTAGGTTTATACATTGGAAATTATATTGATAAAAATTTATTTACTCAGATGTCTCAATGGGCATGGACATCAATCATAATGTTAATCTATATAATTCTTAGTGTAATTATAGTTTCAAAATATCTACAAATTTTTTCTAAATATGAGAGAAAAACCTCAATTTTTTCTGCAGCTCCAGGAGCATTGGGACCGTTAATGATTTTAGCAGAAAATGAAAAAAAAGCTGACCTTAGTCAAGTAGCCACTTCTCATTTGATTAGATTGATAATTATCATTACTGTCTTTCCTTTTGTTGTTAATAGTTTTTATGAAACTGATAATATTAAAGTTATTGAAGAAACAGCTGTTAACCAGAATTCTTTAAATTTAATTTTATTAATTTTGTCTTCTATCTTGCTAATAAAAATTTTTGATAAATTAAGAGTTCCTGCTGCATTGCTATCAGGTACTTTATTTGCTAGTGGCTTTTTGCAAATTACTGACATTGCGAGCTATAAACTTTCTCCAGAAATAATAAACTTTTGTCTACTAATTCTAGGAGCTTCTGTAGGATGTAGATTTGCTAATAAAACATTTAAAGAAATTGCAAATAATGCCTTTCATAGTTTTGTAGCAACTTTCTTACTAGTAGCTTTAGGGCTCGTAGCTGCTTATGTTGCTAGTATGATAATAGATAAAAATTTTTTCACTTTACTTCTCTCTTATTGCCCTGGAGGCATTTATGAGGTTGCTGTAATTGCAATATTTTTTAATTTAGATCCTGAATTTGTTTCATTTCATCATATTATTAGACTTTTAATGATATTGTTTATTGTGCCTTTAATTCTGAGATTAATAGAGAAAAAGACCTAAATTAATCAATCCTTTTTTGACTTTTATTTATCAATAAGTTTAAATCAATTATGATAAATTTAATAGATCTTCTAGGAAGAGTATTAATCTCATTAGTCTTTTTATTGTCCGGATACAATAAAATTTTCAATTATAGCAATACTGTATCTTGGATGGAAGGATATGGAGTCCCTGGCTTTTTATTATGGCCTACTATCGTTTTAGAAATTATTTTACCTATTTTAATAATTATAGGTTACAAAACTCAAATATCAGCTATTCTTTTAGCAATCTTTTGTATAGTCACAGCAATAATTTTTCATTTGGACTTCGCAAATCAAATGCAAGTAATTGCTCTGCTTAAAAACTTTGGTTTAGCTGGCGGATTTATTTTTATTGCGATTAACGGTCCTAAAGATTGGGCTTTAGACCAAAAAAAAAAGTACGTTAGACTATAATTTCTTTTTAATAAAACTATTATAAATTTGCCATCCCACTAAAAGGATAATTACAATCATGATGCAAAATGTTAAGGGTCTATCCCATAAAAATGACCAAGAACCGTCACTAATTAAAAGCGATCTTCTTAAATTTTCCTCCATTAAGCCGCCCAATACAAAGGCTAAAATTAGAGGGGGCATAGGAAAATCATAAAGTCTTAATATAGTTGCGACTACAGCTATACCAATCATTAAAAAGATATCAAAATTGTTAAATGACATTAAATAAATTCCTGTTACTGAAAAAAATAAAATCATAGGAATTAAAAAAGTTCTAGGTACTGCTAGTATTCTTGCAATATACGGGATTAAAGGTAAATTAAGTATTAATAAAACCACCATTCCAATATACATCGACATTATTACTGACCAAAAAATTTCAGGATTTGTCTCATAAAGTCTTGGTCCTGGCTGAATGCCAAAACCTAATAATGCACCTAGCATTACAGCAGTAGTTCCACTGCCAGGTATACCTAATGTAAGTAAAGGTACAAAAGCTCCTGAACAAGCTGCATTATTTGCAGTTTCTGGAGCGGATAACCCTTGCACACTTCCTTTACCAAACTTTTCTTTTTCTTCATTACTTACAAAATTTCTTTCCATCCCATAAGCTAAAAACGATGCAATTGTTGCTCCCGCTCCTGGTAGAACTCCAATGATAAATCCTAAAATAGATGAACGTGGAATAGTTTTAGCCATTTGTTTTGTTTCCTCTTTGCTGACTTTAATTGATCCTAATTCAGTTAAAGAAATCTGTTTCGCAGCTTTGGTAGGATCATTTCCTTTAATAATAATTGTTAAAGCCTCACTCATCGCAAATGTTGCCATTACAACTAAAACGAAACTTATACCATCTGATAAGTTCATGGTGTTAAACGTAAATCTTGGAATATCAGACAAAGTGTCTTGTCCAACTGATGCTAACATCAAACCTAAAACACACATCATCATTGCTTTTAAAAAATTTCCTTTTGAAGAGAAAGCAGCGACAGCAGTTAACCCTAAAATCATTAAACCAAAATAATCTGGTGATCTAAAAGATAGACTAACTTTTGACAAGCTTGGCGCAGCGATTAATAAAAAGATTGCTGCGATTGTACCGCCTGCAAAAGAACTATAAGCAGCAATAGCTAATGCTTTGCCAGCTTTACCTTGTTGTGCCATTGGATAACCATCAAAAGATGTAGCTACTGTTCCTGGAACACCAGGTGCATTAATCAAAATTGAAGAAGTTGATCCACCAAATACAGCCCCATAATATACTCCTGCCATTAAAATTAAACCTGTAGCAGGATCAAAACCATAAGTAATTGGGATCATTAAAGCAATAGCAGTCATTGGGCCTAAACCTGGAAGCATTCCAATTATAGTGCCTGCAAAACATCCTATCATTACCATTAAAAGGTTTTGAAAAGATAAAGCAGTTTTTAATCCAATTAAAATTCCTTCGATCATCCCATTATTCCTATGTATTTTAGCAATGGATCTCTTAGATAAACAGCCAATAAACCATGAAGCAGATACATAAAAATTGCAACAAATGGAAAAGAAAAAATTAAAATATATTTTAATCTTCTCTCCCCTAAAAAATAATATGAAAAAACTAAAAATAAAGAAGTAGATAAAAAGAAACCAACTTTAAGTATTGTTGCTCCATAAATAATCATAGTCAGCACCAATAATATTGTTTTTTTAAATTCTAAATATTTTGGGTCTACCTTTATAGGTTTTTGATCTGGTAAAATAATCTTTAGACCAGAAAAAAACATTCCTGCATAACCTAAGTAAATTGGAAAGGTTTTAGCATTAAAAGGTGCTCCTTCATCGAATGCAAAAACCTGTATTTGATGAGCTGTATATAAATAAAATGCTGATAAAATAAAGAAGAGCAGTGAGATAATTTTTACAGAATTTATTTTCACTGCTCTTCCAAAAAGTTAATTAACTAGATTACGCCTAGTTTTTTCATTAACTTTGTCATTTCTTTAGTTTGCTTTTTTAAGAAACTGTCGAATTTGCTTCCTGGATTATAAATATTAACCCAAGCATTTCTTTTTCTAACTGTTTCCCATTCTGGAGTTTTTTGAACATCGCCTAACATTTTAGCAATCTTCTTAACGTCTCCGCTTGCCATACTTTTTGGAGCAAAGAAACCTCTCCAATTTACAAACTGAACATCGTATCCTTGTTCCTTCAGTGTTGGGACTTCTGGAGCGTCACCCACTCTTTCAGGTGCTGTAATACCAATAATTCTTACTTGGTCTCTAGCACCCATTACTTCTCCCAAACCAGTTGAGAGAATTTGAGTCTCTCCTGACAAAAGTCCAGCTAGGGCTTTACCACCAGCATCGTAAGGTACGTACACTACGTTGTTAGGGTTTGCGCCTGCTTCTTGAAATGCAAGTGCACCAATTAAATGGTCCATGCTTCCTCTTACAGAACCGCCAGCCATTTTAATTGACTTAGGGTTTGCTTTGTAAGCATCCACTACATCTTTGAAATTTTTGTATGGTGAATTTTTAGCGACTGCGATTGCACCGTAATCTCCAATTACACCAGCGATTGGCTTAACATCTTTGTAAGATAATACACCAGAACCTTTTACGTAACCTTTGTGTCTCGTGATTGATCTTAATACTAAAGGTGTTGACTGAACTAATATAGTTCCTTCTGGCTTAGAATTAATTATGTAAGATAGAGCTTTTCCTCCTCCACCACCTGACATATTTTCAAATGAAGCGCTTTTTAGAAAACCAGCTTTAGTTAAAGCTTCTCCAGTCCCTCTAGCAGTTCCATCCCAACCACCGCCAGCACCACCACCGATAATGAAATGTAACTTATCGATTGCAAAACTAGTTGATGAGATTGAAGTTAAAAGAACAGTAGCAAAAACTAAGCTAATTAATTTTTTCAAATTATTAAACATGTTATTTTCCTCTGTTAATTAATTAATTAAAAACTTATTAAAAATGAATTAAGGATCTGAGTCAACTAGTCTTAATTGAAAAAAGTTCCTCTGATTCTGAGCAATTCTCTGCTCAAATTGGTGTTTTCTTTAAACGGCTTTCTTCCATGGAGCCAAAAATAATTATTAGAAAATATGGTAGACCCAACTGGTAATGGAAATTCGATTTTATTTTTACTTTCTTCGAGACAATCCGAAAGTCTTTGTAAAAACAAACCTTGATCCATATTTTTTGGTTCTGGAAATTGATCTATATAAGAGATTATGGGCTTATCGTTCTTATCTTTTTTAAATACAGGATGTTCTACTTTATAATCTATATTTTTACTTTTTGGTGAACCCCAAGTAAAATTTTGTTGCCCTACTGGATTATTGCTTAATTCATCTAGATGTTCCCAATCATCCAAGTGTAAAATAACACTTTCACCGCCAGAAACTCCTTGTTCTTCCATTTTTGTCATGATTAACCAATCTGTTTTTTCTCTAACATAGGTACCATCAGTATGTAGATCTAAATTAGTGTAAGCTTTTCTTAAATAAGAGTCGCTACTGTCTTGGTGTTTAACGTAAAATCTAGCGTAATATTTCCCTGTCATTGAATCGAAATTTGGATTGCCCACTAAATAAGCTAGACCGGTAGAAAGTTTAACTAAGAAATCTTTATCAAATTTTTTATTATTTATTTCAGGCTCAATTATAGCTGTGCCAGACTCTCTATCGTTTAATATCTTAACTAAAGATTTGCCAAGTTTGCCTTCAAAAACCTCATCTAAACTTTTGGCTAGAGTAAATCTCGAAAAAGGTTTGTACTCTAATGAAGTTATAGTGTGTTTTTTAAAAGGAAAAATAAGCTTATCTAAATCACTTTCTTTTAACCCTATAACCTTAACTCTTTTTGAGTTTTTATGATCTTTTATTTCTGCACTCATATACTGTTTAAAATAGATAAAAGTATAGCAGAAACTATTGTTGGAACTACTAGATTTTTTTTAGTTACAATAAAAATTATTATGCAAGTTACTAATACCGCTATTCTGATAAAAAGATATGATTCCGCAAGCACTCCTGCGGGAAATATAATCATTCTTCCTAATAATGCTGCTAAAGTTGAGTAAGCAACACAATTAAACCAATGAAATATTTTAGATTTCACACTTACTTTTTCTGAAGTTAGAGCTCCCATAAATCGAGAGATAAATGTTGCTAACGAGGTAGCAATAATTGCTAAAACTATTATTTGACTACTTGTCATTTTTTTCTCCAAATAAAAAAGCGATTGTTCCACCAATTAAGCCTGCAAATAATAAAGCCCACTCGGTTGAAACTAAATAAATCAAAGGACCTAATATTGTTCCTACAACAACCGCAATAGATATACTTAAGTTTTTCATTGCACCAATCATCATACAAAAGAAATATACTGGGTTAACAATTGCTAAACCAATTAGCATATCTTTATTTAGATAATCAGCTGAAAGATAACCTAACGCTGTCATCAAAATCGCTGTTGACCATGTTCCTATACCTATCCCAATCCAAAAATCTATTCTGTGTTTTTTATCTATTTTTTTATAACCATCTTTAGCAATTAACCAAGATGTTACTGCTAAGAAATGACATGATAAATAATATTTCCATTTCGGTTGAGTTTTATGTTCAAGTAATGGAAATAAAGAAACTGTCATTGGATAAAGTCTAAAGTTTACTAACCACACTGCTATAAATATATTGACTATTGAAGCACCAACCAACAAGGACTCTGCCATCACTAATTGACCAGGTAATGCATAAGTAAATAAACTTGAGGCAGCACTTTGTTTTAAATTAAAACCAGCATCTTTTAATAAAGCGCCTAATGCAACAAAGCATGCTGCTAAAGGAATAGCTGGACTTTTAGAACCTTGTAATGATTTTAAGCCTTTTAGAAATACTTTTGAGTTTATCATCCTCCAAGGAATAATCTTCCTACGTCTGGATTTTTAAGAAGATCGTCCCCTTTGCCAGCAATTGCTGTTTGTCCTGATACCAAAACATATCCAATATCAGCAAACTCCAAACCTTTTTTTGCGTTCTGCTCTACAAGTATAATTGTTTTCTTCTCAGTTTTTTGAAGATCATCCAAAATTTCAAAAACCATATTTATGTATTTAGGTTCCAAACCGATTGACGGCTCGTCTACCAATAATACTGAAGGTTTCATAACTAAAGCTCTAGAGATTTCTAACAATCTTCTCTCGCCCCCTGATAAAACTTTTGCAGGTTGATTTCTTCTATTTCTTAATCTTTCATATTTTTGAAAAATTCTTTCAGCTTCCTCATAAGCTTCATCCTGTTTATCTTTGATATAGCCACCCATTAAAAGGTTTTCCTCAACAGTCATATCGGGAAATACTGAATTATCTTGTAAGATGTAAGCAATACCAACTTTACTTAATTTTTGTGCAGGTGTTAATTTTGTAATTTCATCACCTTCTAATTCAATTTTTCCATCAAAAATATTTGTAAAGCCATAAATAGAATGAAGTATTGTAGATTTCCCTGCTCCATTCGGTCCTATTAAACATAACGATTGAGCTTTACCTACGGTCAAATCAAAGTTGTGAAGAATTTCCATTTTACCGTACCCAGCCTTTAAACCTCTGATGGTCAAGTGAACATCATTAGGAGATAGTTTGTTAAGGTCTTCTAAACCAGGTGCTTTACCTAAAACATCATATTGATTTGCCATTATTGAGCTCCTAAATAAGCATCGACAACTCGCTTGTCATTTTTAATTTGATCAGGTGAACCCTCTGCTAACATTTTTCCATGCGCTAAACAGAAAATTTTTTGTGCCAAACTCATAATCACTTTCATATTGTGTTCTATAACTAATAAAGTTATTCCATAATCTTTATTTATTTTAATCAATCTATCAATTATTCCATTTATTAATGTTGGATTAATTCCAGCTGTGGGCTCATCTAGTAAAAGCATTTTGGGTTCATTCATTAAAGCCATTGCTAATTCTAATAACTTTTGCTGACCAAATGACAAATCCCCTGCTCGTAAGTTTCTTTTTTGATAAAGACCTACAAAATTTAAAAGGTTTTCTGCTTTTTCAGTTAGCTCAGTTGGCACTTTTGCAAAAATAAATCCTGAATCACTTGCTTTATGACTTATTAGCATATTCTCTACACAATTAAGCTTTGAATAAATTCTTGTTTGTTGGAAAGTTCTTAACAAACCAAGTTTAGCTACTGCTGGAACAGGCATTTCTGATACCTCAGTATTATTGAAAACTATAGATCCTTTATCTATTGGATGAGTTCCTACAATAGAATTAAATAAAGTAGTTTTACCTGAACCATTAGGTCCAATTAAACCTACAATTGATCCTTGCTCTACCGAAACAGAAATATCTACATTGGCTTGCACACCACCAAAAGATTTACTTACGCTTTTAACTTCTAAAATACTCATTTTAATTCCACTTGTGCTTTACGGTCTTTTTCATCAATAGTTTCTCCAAATCTATCAGGGTATTTTTCTCTTAACCAACCCATTAACCCTTCTGGGAAATAAACTACGATCACAACAATTAGAACTCCCAGCGCAACATATTGCCAACCCAATATAAAAGTCCAAAGACCTTCTTTAAAGAAATGGAATAAAGTTGCTCCAATTATTGGTCCCCATAAAGTTCCTTTACCACCAAGTATTGCCATAAGAACCATAAATACTCCCATCTCTCTTCCATCAAATGCAACATCCGTTGAGTCTATATATCCAATTAATCCACCCATAATTCCGCCAGCAAGACCACAAAAAAATGCAGAGCACATCCAACCTACAATTTTATATTTCATTGTCTGAATACCCATTGCCTCTGCTTTATCTTCATTATCTCTTATCGCATTAAGTATTAATCTAAATCTAGAGCCGTAAATATATTTAACAAAAACAAATGCTACAACTAATACAAAAAAACTTAAGAAGTAAAAAAATTGTCCTCTTGCTTCAGGATCAACTATTTCCGCAGGAAAAGGTGGTGTAGTAAAGCCTTGACCTGCTCCAATAATTTCTATTCCTCCGGCGATTTCACCTGCTGCAATTCCAAGGCCTAAAGTACAAATAGCAAAGTAATGACCTCTTAAACCTAGAATAGCATAGCCTATTGCGCCAGCAACAATGGTAGGAATAATAGCTGCAACCAATAACCCGACACCTATTCCTTGAAAATATTGTGCTGTAGTATGAACAAACGTTTTTTCACCACCACTTTCTGTCCACTCTGCTAATGGAAAAAACATACCAACTTGAACTGAGGCTGTTAGATACATTCCAAGACCATAGAAAAGAATATTTCCAAAAGAGTTGTAGCCCATTTCTCCGCCTTGTAAATTCCAAGTCATCGCTAGAACGATCAAGACACAAAGATATGTAAGTTGAACTTTAAAAGCAGAAAACAAAAAAGGCGCAGCTAAACCTAAGATTATTAGGCCTGAATATAAGATAAGATCTTTTTGTTTCATCATAATAAGTTCTCCTTAAAAAAATTGATGAATTGGGGCATATAAACTTCTGCGTTATCCCCTCCAATGGTGACGCCTTTTGAGATGCATTTTTCTTTCTTCATAATTTTGAAACCAGTTTTCCATGCTTTTCTTGGATCTTTCTGCGCAGTTTCATAAAATGCCTCTACGGACGGGTAAACTTTGTGTTTGTTTACCATCCATTCCACCCAAGTAGGATTGGTAAATCTACCTTCGTTATCAACATAGAAATCAGGACAATCATGAAGAGTCATTGCCATTTTTTCTCTCCAAGGTTTTTTACCGGCAGCCCAGGCATGATACCAACCTTCCTTAATATCTACTTTTACTTTACCAGGCGGTGCTTTAATTCTCTCAGCATGTTCTTTACAAAACTTGGCTAAAGTATAATCATCCGCGCCACCGTGCACTACTAATAAAGTAGTATTAGATGTTAATTCTGGTTTTGCAAAAAAACCGGCCATTCTACATTCTGCTGCTTCTGGAAGAATTGCGTCAAAACCTTTGGAGCCTCCAAGAAACTTAGATGTAAGTTTAACGTCTGCTAAGAAAAAAGAATTGGTTCCACCTCTTGAATGTCCAGTTGTTCCAAATTTCCCATTAGATCTTGGGTGAGACTGCAAAACTTTAAACGCCATGAGTGCATCGATTGCTCCATTTATTAAAGGAACTTTAGACTGATCTCTCCATGTAGATCTAGCGCCTCTAGGACAAAAATTATCAATATACATTACACCAATGCCCTCTTTTAGAAGATTTTGTGCTGCATGATATACAAAGTCATCCCAAACATAATCTCCAGGTCCTCCACTGCTATGAGTATAAATTACTATAGGAACTTTACCTGTTCCTTCTGGCAATCGAAGATATCCTGTTATTTCAATAGGATTATTCTTATGACCATCTATCAAAACAGTTCTCTGATCAAAACCAGTATAGGAATTGAATTTAATTATTTCACCTCCTCCATAACCTTTTAATTTGGAGATACCTTTGAGCATCGATAATTTTTTTCTGCAATTATCTTTTGAATTAAATTGAGGTGGTGAATGAGCTAGTAAACTGGTTGAAAATAAAATAGTAAACAAAATAATAACAAATTTCTTCATTTTAAATATTCCCTTTTTTTGGATAGTTTAAATCTTCTGTAAACTAATATAAAAACAAGCAGCATAAATACTGCCCCAATTCTAAATTCTGTACCTAAAATATAATCTGCAAACTCCTCAAAAAGTCCTAGTCCCATACCTGAAATTGCTACCGCTGGTAAATTACCAAGGCCTGCAACAATTACTATCATGAAAGATCTAACTGTATAAGGAAGTCCCACATAAGGATGAAGGGTAAGAGTTATTGAAATTAATGCTCCAGCAATTCCACATAAAGCTGCATTGATACCAAAAGTCGCTGCATAAACTTTTTCAGTATCTACACCTAAAATTTTTGCAGCTCTCGCATTTTGTGCTGTAGCTCTTATAGCTCGTCCGAGCCTAGATCTTTTCATGTAAATAACTAAACCAATTGCATATAAAACACTTATAAAAGCAGCGAATATTTTTGAATTTGGTAGAGTTACTGAATTATCGAACAACATTGTTGTTCCATACTCCGACTGAGCCACAACTACATCTGCTCCGAAAACAAAATTCATTAATTGTTGAAATACAATTGCAATTCCGAAAGTTGCTAAAATTGAAATAAAAAGATCTCGGTCTACGACTTTATTTATAACAAGTTTATATAAAGCCCAACCTACAAAATACATTATAATTGGAGAAACAATTACACCCCAAGCTGGATGAATTCCAGCAAGATACATAGTGTATGCAATATAACCTCCAAGAATTACTAGATCTCCTTGAGCAATATTAATTATATTCATTACTCCCCATTGAAGTGCCATGCCATAAGCTATTAAAGCAAATAAAATTCCAAGAAGAATTCCATCCAAAGATGCTTGGACCATTAAGATTGGAGCTTTAAAAATTAGAAAGTCCATAAAATTAAAAAATTTATAAAAGAAAAGCCCCTAGAAAACTAGGGGCTTTTTCAAATTATTTATAAGTTATTAACTTCTTTCTGACCACTTAGGTATTGGGTGGTAGAACTTGTCTGAAGCCCATTTAGTAGGAGCAACAACTTTATTCTCACACGTATCACCTTTACATCTTACTTGGAACAAGATCATTGGTTTAGCAACGTTTTGGCCACCTGGACCAAATTTTATGTTTCCATAGAAAGTTTGCATGTCAGTAGTTTTCAAAGCATCTCTTACTTTATCTCTGTCAAAAGAATTTGCTCTTTCGAACGCATCTTTAAACACTAGCAAAGCAGCAGATGACTCAGCTGATTGGTACGGCGGTGCATAACCAAACTCTTTTTTAAAGTCTTTGTCATACTTTTTTCCACCACCAAAAAACTTATCTTTGTAACTTAAGTTTTTATGCCACTGTGAAGCACATAATGCGTACTCTGAATTCTTTCCATGTTGTTTAGAAAGTTTTGCAGCATCACAATGTGTCATCGCTAACATTGGAACATCAACTTTCATTTCAGAAATTTGTCTGATTGCAGTTAATGCACCTTTTGTGTGGCCAGATACAACAAGTACATCAGGCTTAGTTGCTTTAACTTTAGCTAATGTAGCAGCCATATCATTTAACTCTTTTGGCAATTTGTCATCAATAATGATTTCTGATCCAGTTCTTTTTGCTGCATCTAAAATACCAAGTCTCACGTCTTGTGAGAATGCGTCTTGTTCAAATGCTTGTGCAATTCTAACTGGTTTCCCACCATTTTTTTCAACAGCAAGATCGATTGCTACTTCAAGGTATTGGTTAGCTGGTGATAACACCGCAAACAAATATTTGTATCCTTTTGTAAATAAAGATCTTGATGCACCGTTTGCTTCAACCATAGGAATTTTATATTTCTCGGTTACTGGTGCAATGGCTTTCGTTAAACCTGAACTGTATGGTCCAAGCATATAATGAACGCCGTCTTGTTTGATTAGTCTTTCAGCTAACTGAGCAGCTCTTTTAGGATTTGACTCATCATCGTAATAAATGATTTCAAATTTATAAGATTTTCCACCAACTTTTACACCACCCATTTTATTGATTCTATCAACGGCCATATTGTAACCATTTTGAGTATGTACTCCATTAGAAGAATATTTTCCTGTAAGAGATATCGCAGAACCTAAAACAATATATTCACCTTCAACTTTTGCAAAAGAAGAAGAGATAGATGCTATTGTCAAAGTTATAGCTGAAATAAAAATAGTAAATAGTTTTACTAGTTTATTCATTAGTTCCCCTTTGTTTATTAATTAATTAATTTCAAATATTTAAACAAGAAATGTCGACGAAGACAACCTTAAGAGTTAATTAATAATTTTGAGAAGCCGCGACATATAATGCGATAAGTATTAATACACACGCGGAGATTGTATTTAAAACTTTTGGGTTATCTTTAAGCCATATAGATACTCTGCTTGCTGCAATAGCATAAATCATTAAAGTTAAAAAATCTAAAGATATATATGTAATTATTAATATAAAAAATTGAACAGTATAATTAGAAGTAAAGTCTATAAACGAAGTAAAAATGGTTCCAAAAAATATTATTGATTTTGGACTTAATCCAGCAACCAAAAAACCGTCTCTGTAAAAAGAAAAAGCTGACTTTAAATTTTTATTTCTTGAATTAATTATTCTTACCCTTGAAGTGTAAGTGTCATAAGCTAAATAAATAATATATAAAATTCCGGCCCACTTTAACGCTTGAAGAATATCTGGATTATCGCTTAAAAAAGTTCCAATAAAAAATACTACAAGAATTCCTTGGCACAAATTTGCTGATATATCTCCAAATGCAGTCCATATAGACTTTTTAATTCCATAATTTAAAGTATGAGAAACAATTACAACGCGCGGAGGACCCGGAGTAATAAACAAAAATAAAATTATTTGTAAAAAAATTAAAAAATCAGTTGGAAACATAATAAAAGCGACTATATAGAAACTAATGAAAAAAAGAAGTTTAATTCCTCAAACAAAAGTTAAAAATCCAGAGCCAAAAGAAAAAGATGATAACTGGGTTATCTGGGCAGCTTGGGCTGATCGTATTACGTTTGAAGAGATAAAAGAGAAAACTGGAAAGACGGAATCAGATGTAATTAAATTAATGAGAAAAACCTTAAGACCAGGTTCTTTCAGGCTTTGGAGAAAAAGAGTTCATAACACTAGTATAAAACATAGAAAAAAATTTAAACTTGGGCGAAAAAAACTCAGGGAAAAAATTAAAATTACTGATATATATTAATTATGAAAAAAGTCACAATGTATACTGGAAATCCTTGCTCATTTTGCGAAGCAGCAAAAGCCTTATTAAAAACAAAAAATGTTGAAATTGAAGAATTAGATATTTGGAAAGATCCAGCTAAAGCAAAAGAAATGTTACAGAGAACAAATGGAGTAAGAACTATTCCTCAAATATTTATTGGCAATCATTACATTGGGGGAAACGATAAATTACAAGAAGCTAATAGAACTGGTCAATTAGATAAAATTTTAAACTCTTAATGCGAAGAAGTTTTTTAAAGATCTTAGGATTATCATTAATTTCAGCTTTATTTCTACCTTATAACTTTATCAAAGCAGCAACTAAAAAACTTTTTAATGAATCTTTAACTGACGAACAAAAAAATATCATGTTTAATGAAGGAACCGAAAGACCTTTTTCAAGTGAACTTAATAATGAAAAAAGAAAAGGGTTTTATCATTGTGCTAACTGCGGGGCAAAACTTTTTGATTCAACTTCGAAGTTTGATAGTGGAACTGGATGGCCTTCTTTTTCAGAAGCTTTACCTGGAGCTTTTAAAACAAAAGTCGATCGTAAATTTGGAATGGTAAGAACTGAATATCATTGCGCTAAGTGTGGCGTGCATCATGGTCATGTTTTTAATGATGGACCAAAAACAACAGGAAAAAGATTTTGCAATAACGGCCTTTGCTTAATTTTTAAACCTTCAAATTAATATCATTAAAGGTTGGCATCGAGTCACCCGCACCTAACTTTGTAGTTGAAAGTCCTGCAACTTTATTTGCTATTTCTAAACATTCTTTTATTTTTTTTCCTTTAAGTAATGCAAACGAAAATCCTCCATTAAAAGCATCTCCTGCTCCCGTAGTATCAATTGCTTTATCTGCGCTCGCTTTCATGTAAATTTCTTCCTTTCCATCTGAATAAAACAATCCTTTTTCACCTAAAGTAATTATTACCTTTTTAATTCCCATTTCTATCATTTTTTTTGCACTAGCTTTTGCATCATTTTTATTATTGATTTTGACTCCTGAGTAGAACTCTGCCTCTGTTTCATTGGGTGTAAAATAGTCAATTAATTCAAAAAATTCATTGCTGAGTTTACACGCAGGTGCAGGATTTAATATATTTATTAAACCGTATTCTTTTGCAGCTTTTAAACAATGTAAAGTAACTTTTATTGGTATTTCTAATTGCGTTAAAAATATTTTTGACTGTTTAATTAAATTTGTATCAATTTCATCTGTGGTTAAACTTGAAGGTGCACCTCTAACAACAGTAATTGCATTTTTTCCAGTATTTTTATCTACGTGAATACCTGAAACACCTGTCTTATGTTTTTTAGAAATTATTATATTTGAAGTATCTATGTTATCTTTTTTAAGTTTATCTATCGCAAGTATTCCATAATCATCATCTCCTAACTTAGAAATAAAATTTACTTTTCCTCCTAACCTAGAGATAGCTATAGCTTGATTACATCCTTTTCCGCCTGGTCCAACATTATAACTTTCGCCGAGAATAGTTTCTCCTGTTTTTGGAATCTTATTTCCTAAAAAACTTATATCAGCAACAAATATACCTAGAACAGTTATATCTTTCATTAACCTAGACTAGTAAGGAAAGGAAACGTTGTCAAAATATAATAGCTTATAACTTGAATCTGGTTAGTCGCAATTAGAATTCCTGTTATTAAGAGAATAACTCCACCACTTTTAGTTATTCTGTCATAGTATTTACCAAACCCTTTTTTAGAAATTAAAAAACTATTCATATAATAACCGGATAGAATAAAAGGTATAGCTAATCCTAAAGAATAAAAAGAAAGCAAAAGAATTCCTTTACTTATCGATGCGTCAGTAGCTGATAAAGCTAAAATTGAGCCTAGAATCGGACCAATACAAGGAGTCCAACCGAAAGCAAAAGCTGAACCTACTACGAAAGGAAATATATAGTTATCTTTATATCCTTTGGTATGAATTCGCTTTTCTTGATTCAAAAGTTGAAAATTTAAAATACCCAGCATTTGCAAAGAAAATAAAATAATTATTACTCCAGCTGCTATTCTTAATTCACTTGATAAAAATAATAAAATATTTCCAACTGCAGATGCCGTAGCACCTAGTGTTATAAACACTAATGAAAATCCTAAAGAAAATAAAATTGTTTTATATAAAACAATTTTTTTATCATGGTCTATTTCAGTTAAATTTTTACCTGTTATATAAGAAATATATCCTGGAATAATAGGTAATACACAGGGTGTCAGAAAACTGATAAATCCTGCACCAAAAGCAAAAGCTAGCTTAATAATCATACTCTCTTTATATTTGCCTTTGATATCTCTCGCAATTACAATATTGGCTCATGATAATTAAATACATTGGCTTTTTGTTTACTCTATTATGGTCATATACTTTTATTAAATCTCAAAGTATTTTTAAAAAAGGATCCGGTTTATTAATCACATTATTTGTTTCAAATATCTCTTGGTTAACGTTTATTGCTGCTTGCTTTTACGGATTTAAGAATTTCTCATTTTACCAAACATTGCTTGGAATTGTAGTAAGTATAATTTTAGTTCATTTAGCATTTGCGAGATTAAGTCTTTATATTAGTTCAAAATTTAGCAATAAAAGTTATCTAATAATGGTTAAAACAGCTATTGAATATTTAATTATTGCAATTTTTATATATTATATTTTTTTCTAGTTTGTTGTTACAGTTGAAAGAGTATTAAAATTTTTATCTATAATAACAATTTCACCCGATCTTGGTATTACATTTGTTATTGAAGTAATTATTACATAATGGGTTACTAACACTAAGTTACTACCATTCCCATTCCAATTTTTAATGTAATCTTTTAACTCCTTAATTTGTTTTTTCGCATTTTTATCGTAGGGCGGCTGAAAAGTAGAATTAAGTGCTGAAAACTCTTTATAATTTTTGAATGCATATTTAGCAGTATCTTTACACCTGCACCATTGACTACTTAAGACTCGATCAATTTTAATTTGGTTAAGTTTAAATAATTTTCCAATTTTTTTTGATTGATCTATTCCTTCTTTACTAAGATTTCTTTGAGTTTTGCAATCTTTAATTTCAAATCCAAGAGGATCGCCGCTTCCCGGAGCTATTGAGTGTCTAATAAGAATAATTTTATTACCCTCTTTAGCTGGTTGCCAATTAGCGTGAATAGATGAAATATATAAAATTGAAAATAGAAAGGACAAAAAAAAGATACGGGGAACAGTGTTTCTTATCATGGCGGATGAAAAGAGAGTATAACAAATTTATGATGCCTTGGTCTAGTTGACATGGCAAATAAACTTTAATGTTTTAGCTGGTTGTAATCAAAACACTTGTGAGGTGAGTGAATAACTTTTCAACTTTTAGGCTTAAATACTAAACACACGCCATTATTGCAGTAACGTTTTCCAGTAGGTTCTGGTCCATCGTCGAAAATATGCCCATGATGACCGCCACATTTTTTACAATGATACTCTGTTCTCTGATAACCGATGTGCATATCTGTTTTTTCTTCGAATACCCCAGGAATTGATTCAAAAAATGATGGCCAACCTGATCCACTTTCATACTTAGTTTTTGAGTCAAAAAGTTTTGTTCCGCAACCTACACAGTGATAACTACCTTCTCTTTTTTCATTATTAAGAGTGCTTGAGCCGGGAGCTTCAGTACCTTCTTGTTTTAAAATATAATTCTGTTCTGGAGTTAAATCAGGATCCCAATTTTTTTTACTCATCTTTAACTTGTTGATCGACTCCGTAGGGTCTAAAATTTCCTTTATTTCCACTTTTAACTGCTTTCGCAGGAACTCCCACCATTGTAGTATCTTCTGGAACATCATTTACTACAACTGCGTTTGCAGCGATTCTTGATCCATTTCCAACTTTAATAGGACCAATTATTTGTGCGCCCGATCCAATTACAACGTCATTTCCAATAGTTGGATGTCTTTTTTCATATCGTTGTCTTTCGCTGTCTATACTCGGAGAAATACCTCCTAAAGTAACTGCATGATAAATAGTTACGTTGTTTCCTATTTCAGATGTCTCTCCAATGACAACTCCCATACCGTGGTCGATAAATAAATTTTCACCAACTTTTGCTCCTGGATGAATTTCAATTCCAGTAAAAAATCTACTTGTTTGAGAAATTATTCTTGCAATTAAATGAAAGCCAGCTAAATGAAAAAAATTTGCTATTAGATGTAAAAAAACAGCTTTTACACCTGGATAGGTCAAAATTATGCTTAATGTCGATTTAGCCGCAGGGTCTCTTTTTTTTATAGATTTAATAAAATCATTCATATCCTATTTACATATATAATGACTACTTGAAAAATTTAAAGAATTAATTATACCAATCCTATATGAGTAATTCTTTCCATTTAGCCTTGCCTGCCGGAGATCTTAAAGTCACAGAAAAATTTTATACTGAAATTCTCGGTTGTAAAACTGGTAATAGAGAACTAGGAAAGTGGGTTGATATTGATTTCTGGGGGAATGAACTAACCCTTCATCAAACTAAAATGAAATTACCTAGAGAAAGGCATGACGTAGAAATGGGAAATGTCCCAGTTCCTCATTTTGGTGTTCATTTAGAAAAAGAAGTTTTTGAACAAATAAAATCTAATCTAAAGTCACAAAATATAAGTTATATTGATAAGCCTTATACTAGATTTAAAGGCTCAAAATTTGAGCAAAATACATTTTTTATTGAAGATCCTAATGGTAACGTCTTAGAACTAAAAACATTCGAATAAAATCACAACTTTTCCACTATTTACAAGTCAGATTATCTTGACGTATCATTACCTTCTATTAAGAATAAACAATCTATGAAATCAAAAACAAAAGTGGTGGTAGTCGGTGGTGGTGTAGTCGGAGTAAGTGTGCTTTATCACTTAGCTAAAAAGGGTTGGTCAGACGTAGTATTAGTTGAAAGAAAAGAATTAACTTCAGGATCAACTTGGCATGCTGCGGGATTATTGCCTTTGTTTAATATGAGTTATTCAGTTGGTCAACTTCATAGATATGCTGTTCAACTTTATAAATCTTTAGAAAAAGAAACAGGTAAGAATGTTGGTTTTAGTGTTGTATCAAATATTCGCTTAGCGCAAACTCAAGATCGTATGGATGAATATCATCAATACGCAGGTGTAGCTAAAACTATTGGGGTAGATGTAAAGTTTTTAAAACCTCAACAAGTAAAAGAAATTTGGCCATTAATAAATACTGAAGGTTTAGTTGGTGCAATACAACATCCTGAAGATGGTTATATTCAGCCGGCGGATTTAACACAGGCATTAGCAACAGGTGCAAGAAATCATGGAGCAGAAATTTATAGAAACACAACAGTTACAGAAATTAAACAAACCAAAGATGGTTGGATTGTTAAAACTGACAAAGGAGATATAGAATGTGAGCATGTTGTATCTTGTAGTGGAAACTTTGCAAGACAAACTGGTCGAATGGTTGGTTTAGATATTCCTGTAATTCCTGTTGAACATCAATACATAGTTACTGAGCCTCATCCAGAAATTCAAAAAAGAAGGAAAGAAGGAAAACCTGAAATGGGAGTGCTTAGAGATAGTGATAACTCTTGGTACATGAGAGAGGAAGCTGGCGGATTATTACTTGGTCCTTATGAAAAAGGGGCGCCATGTTGTTATGTTGATGGTCCTTCTAAAGATAGTGAATATGAATTATTTCAAGAAGATTTAGATCGATTAGCCCCACACATTGAAGGAGCAATAAAAAGAGTTCCTGCGTTTGGAGAAGTTGGTGTAAAAAAAGTTTATAATGGTGCAATCGCTTACACTCCTGATGGAAATCCGATAGTTGGTCCTGCATGGGGATTAAAAAACTTTTGGATTAATGAAGGCCATAGTTTTGGAATTACAGCTGCAGGAGGAGCTGGATGGCAATTAGCTGAGTGGATAATTGATGGCGAACCAACTATAGATATGCTTGGAGTTGAACCAAGAAGATATGGCTCATACGCAACTAAATCTTATTTAAAAGCTAAAAATGAGGAAGCGTATGCAAATGTATTTACAGTTCATTATCCTGATGAAGAAAGAGAAGCAGGCAGACCTTTAAGACAAGCTCCATGCTACGATCGTTTAAAAAAATTAGGAGCAGTGTTTGGTGCTAAATTTGGATGGGAAAGAGCTAACTTTTTTTCAAGAGATGGAGAGAAACAAGAAGATGATTGGTCGTTTAGAAGATCTAAATGGTTTAAAAATGTTGAGAGTGAATGTAGGAATGTAAAAGAAAATGTTGGACTTCTTGACATGACAGCATTTGGAAAATGTAGAATTAAAGGTCCTGGAGCAGAAGAATTTTTAGATAAACTTGTTGCAAATAAACTTCCTAAGAAAATTGGAAGAATTAATCTTTGTCATGCTTTAAATACTAAAGGTGGTGTTCATTCTGAATTTACTATCATGAGAGAAGCGGAAGATAGTTTTTATTTGGTTTCAGCTGGAGCATACCAAAGACTTGATCACGATTGGATTCATAAATGGATGCCAAAGGATGGAACTGTCCAATACGAAAATTTAACTAACAGTATGGGGGTTTTAGTTGTCTCTGGACCTAAAGCGAGACAGCTTATGCAAAAAGTTTCTAGATCAGATTTTTCTAACGAAAGATTTAAATGGTTAAGTGCACAAAATATTAATATCGGTTTAGCTCCCTGTAGCGCTATGAGAGTAAACTTTGTTGGAGAATTAGGTTGGGAACTTCATCATCCAATCGAATATCAGAATCATATCTTTGATCAATTAATGGAGGCTGGAAAAGAATTTGGTTTAAAACCTTACGGTATTAGAGCTATGAATAGTCTTAGAGTTGAAAAATCATATAAATTAGTAGGAACAGAATTATCAATTGAATACTCACCATATGAGTCAGGTCTGGATAGATTTGTTCACCCAAATAAAGGGGATTTTATAGGTCGTGCGGCATTAGATAAATGGAGAGCAAAAGGCTTTTCAAATAAATTAGTTACAATGGAAATTCATGGCGTTACTGATGCGGATGTTTTAGGAAACAATCCAATATACAATAATGGTTCCGTTGTTGGCAGAGCTACAAGCGGAGATTTTGGTTTCAGAGTAAATAAATCAATTGCTCTGGGCATGGTTAAGCCTGAATTAGCAAAAGTTGGTCAAAAATTAAAAATAGATATTCTTGGTAAAATGCATGAGGCTTCGATAGTAGAAGAGTCTCCTTATGATGCTGATAATAAATTACTTAGAGCTTAAATGAAAATCCTCGTAGCCGTTAAAAGAGTTATTGATTACAACGTTCAGATTAGAGTTAAAGATGATGGTTCTGGTGTTCACACAGATAATGTTAAAATGTCAACCAACCCACCTGATGATAATGCGGTAGAAGAGTCAGTTAAATTAAAAGAGTCTGGTAAAGTAAAAGAAATTGTGGCTATTTCTATAGGCGAAGACAAAGCTCAAGAAAGTATTAGAAAAGCTCTTGCAGTAGGAGCTGATAAAGGAATTCATGTTAAGGCTGATAGCTATATTGAGCCTTTAGGTATTGCAAAAATTCTTAAAAAAATTGTAGAAAAAGAAAAACCTGACATGGTTTTTTTAGGTAAGCAGGCTATTGATGATGATTGTAATCAAACAGGTCAGATGCTGGCTGCAATGCTTAGTTGGCCACAAGCAACATTTTCTTCAAAAGTAAATTTAAAAGATAAGTCTGTAGAGATAGTTAGAGAAATCGATGAAGGACTTGAAACAATAGAAGTTAATTTACCAGCTGTAGTTTCTTGTGATTTAAGACTTAATGAACCTAGGTTTGCATCTCTTCCAAATATTATGAAAGCAAAAAAGAAACCTATGGAACAATTGAATGCCAAAGATTTAGGTTTAGATCTCACAAATAGAATTCAACAAATAAAAGTTGAGGAGCCACCAAAAAGAAAAGCTGGGATTAAGGTGGCAAACGTAGCTGAATTAGTAAGTAAACTCAAAAATGAGGCTAAAGTATTGTAATGTCAGTATTATTAATAGCAGAACACGACAATACAAAATTAAAACCATTTACTTTAAATGCAATTACAGCAGCATCTAAAATTGACAGTGAAGTTCATGTGTTGGTTGCTGGAGCTAATTGTGAAAATGTAACTAAAGAAGCAGCGAGTGTTCCGCTTGTTAAAAAAGTTTTATTGTGTGACTCGCCAAATTATCAAAATTATTTGCCTGAAAATTTAGCACCTTTAGTAACAAAGACTGCAGAAAAATATGATCACATTGTAGCATCTGCAAACACGTTTGGAAAAAATTTTATGCCAAGAGTAGCTGCTGCGTTAGATATTTCACAAGTAAGTGATATTATTAAAGTATCAAGTCCCGATACTTTTATTAGACCTATTTATGCTGGAAATGCTTTTGCCACAGTTAAGAGTAATGACAAAAAGAAGTGTGTAACTATAAGACCAACTTCTTTTGACCCTGCCGAAAAAACTGGTGGTTCTGCGCAAGTTGAAAAAATTGAAGCTGTTGATGTGCCAAATACATCAAAATTTATTAAAAGAGAGGAAACAAAATCTGAAAGACCTGAACTTGGAACAGCGAGAATAGTTGTGTCAGGCGGCAGAGGTTTAGAAAGTGGAGAAAATTTTAAGTTAATTACAGATATCGCTGATAAGCTTAATGCTGCTGTTGGTGCATCACGAGCGGCTGTCGATGCAGGTTACATAAGTAACGATCATCAAGTTGGACAAACAGGTAAAGTTGTAGTTCCTGATTTATATATTGCTGTAGGAATCTCTGGAGCAATTCAACACTTAGCTGGAATGAAAGAGAGTAAAATAATTGTCGCAATTAACAAAGATGGTGAAGCTCCGATTTTTAGTGTTGCAGACTATGGTTTAGAAGCAGATTTATTTAAAGCTCTTCCTGAGTTTTTAGCAGAGTTGAACAAACTGAATACTATCCAAAAATAATCCATATTATCCACAATTTATAAAAAAAATGGTGGGGGTCGAAGGTGCCCAACCTGCCGCCCTAATTTTAATTTTAATCATATAAATCAATACTAATTTAATAAATGAAAATTTATTGAGAGGATTAAAATTATTCTTGAATAAAGTTTTTACAAATATAATTTAAAATTATAAAAAATTTTATACGGAGGTGAGCTTTCTATTTTCCTGAAGAACCAGAAATATTAATTAAAGAGTCAATACTATTTAATCCAATGCTTACTGTATTTGATAAAATGGTTTACATAGCTCTAAAAAAAAATCTAGACTTTAAAAGATCAGGAAATTGGACAAAGATCTTAACCTATAAAGATATACATGTGTTAATTGGTCTCAAAAGAAGTGTGGTATCACGATCATTAAAATTCCTTGAAAGAATGAAATTTATAGAAATAAATAGAAAACAATACGGACAGTTATTTCATTTAAAGAAATAGTTTGCTATAAATCATTCATGGCAAGAGAAGCAATGGAATATGATGTGGTTATTGTTGGTGCAGGACCAGCAGGCTTAACTACTGCCATAAAACTTAAACAACTCGATCCAAATTTAAATGTCTGTATTCTTGAAAAAGGATCAGAAGTTGGAGCCCATATTTTAAGTGGAAATGTTTTTGAAACAAAAGCTCTCGATGAGTTGTTGCCTAATTGGAAGAGTGAAGGAGCGCCAGTAAAAACAAAAGTTTCAAAAGAAAAATTTTTATTTTTAGGAAAAAATTCTTCTCTAAGTTGGCCAACTTGGCTTTTGCCTTCTGTACAAAAAAATCATAACAATTACATCGTTAGTCTTGCAAATCTTTGTCGTTGGTTGGCAGAACAAGCAGAAAAACTAGGTGTTGAAATATTTCCAGGATTTCCTGCGAGTGAAGTTCTTTATCATGAAGATGGATCTATAAAAGGTGTAGCTACTCTAGATATGGGTTTAGACAAAGAGGGTAACAAAAAAGATACTTACCAGGAGGGAATGGAATTACACGCAAAAGTAACAGTTTTCTCAGAGGGATGTAGAGGTCATTTAGGTAAACAATTAATTAAAAAATTTAATCTAGATGATGGTAAAGACCCTCAACAATATGGAATAGGACTTAAAGAAATTTGGGAAGTAAGCGAACAACAACACCAAGAAGGTCTAGTTATGCATACTGCAGGATGGCCACTTGATAGCAAAACTTATGGTGGAAGTTTCATTTATCATGCTGAAAATAGACAAATATATCTAGGGTACGTAATTGGTTTAGATTATCAAAATCCTTATCTATCTCCTTTTGATGAGTTTCAAAGATTTAAAACACACCCATCTATAAGAAAAATGTTTGAGGGCGGTAAAAGAATTTCTTTTGGTGCTAGAGCCTTAATTGAAGGAGGAATTCAAAGTTTACCTAAAATGTTTATGCCAGGAGCGCTGCTAATTGGCTGTGATGCTGGAACTTTAAATATGCCTAAAATAAAAGGTTCACATACTGCGATGAAAAGCGGAATAGTTGCAGCAGAGTCTATAATTGAAAATATTAAAAATAAAGCTGATCTATCAATTTATGAAAAAAAATTTAAGGAAAGCTGGGCTTATAAAGAATTGTTTACAGCGAGAAACGTGAAACCTAGTTTTAGTTGGGGTTTAATCCTTGGAATAATATTTACTGGCATAGATCAAATTTTGTTTAGAGGAAGGATGCCTTTTACTTTAAAACACAAACATGCAGATCACGAGGCTTTAAAACCAGCTAGTCAAATGCCTAAAATTGAATATCCAAAACCTGATGGTAAGCTCACATTTGATAAAACTAGTTCTGTTTATTTAACAGGGACTAATCATGCTGAAAACCAGCCTGTCCATTTAAGGTTAAAAGATCCTCATTTACCAATAAATTACACTTTAAAAGAGTACGATGAGCCAGCTCAAAGATACTGTCCTGTAGGCGTGTACGAAATTCAAAAAGAAAAGTTTGTTATAAACTCTCAAAATTGTATCCACTGTAAGACCTGTGATATTAAAGAACCCTCTCAAAATATCACTTGGGTTGCACCTGAAGGTGGTGGCGGTCCTAAATACGGTAACATGTAAAAAGACTATTGCTTTTGTCTGTGAGAAAGCATAATGGCTTTCCACCATGTATAAAATTATAAAAAATTCTTGGGCTCTTTTCACTGGCTTTGCAGTGATTATGATTTCTCATGGTTTTCAAGGAAATCTTTTAGGAATTAGAGCGGTATTAGAAAATTTTAATTTTATAGCAACGGGAACAATGATGTCTGGTTATTTTATTGGATATTTCATTGGTGCTAACATCATTCCAAATCTTGTAAGCAAAGTAGGTCATATAAGAGTATTTGCAGCTTTTGCTTCTATGGCTTCTTTAAGTTCCTTAGTTCATGTAGTATTTGTAGATCCAATTATTTGGACTTTAGCAAGATTTTTAACAGGCTTTAGCATGATTGGAATTCTTATAATTGTTGAAAGTTGGTTGAATGATAGAGCGACTAACAAAACAAGAGGTAAAGTTTTATCTCTGTACATGTTTGTTACTTTTTTTGCCTTTGCTTTGGGAAACTTGTTGTTAAACGTAAGTAGTCCTAAAAACTACGAGCCCTTTATATTAATTTCTTTATTGTTTTCTGTAGCCTTAGTTCCAATTCTTCTCACAAAGAGAAAGCCTCCTACTTTTAAAAAGACTAGCTCAATTAAGATTAAAGAGCTTTTTAAAATTTCACCTTTTGGAAGTTTTTCTACATTTTGTTCAGGTTTCATATTTTCAGCAATGTTTACTATGTTATCAGTTTATGCTGTAACGATGAATTTAAATGTATTGGAGATTTCAATATTGTTATTTTCGGTAACACTAGCAGGCGCACTTTTTCAGTGGCCCATAGGCTCTTTGTCAGACAATTATGATAGAAGAATTGTAATTATCGGATGTTGTATAGCATCATCTGCTTTTGCTATTCTCTCAATCATGGCATCAGGAATTTCTTTTGAAAATCTTTTTGTGGAAGAAATGTTCAGATTTAATTATTTTTCAACAGAAACAAGCATGGATAAAACAAAGTTATTTATTTATATAATTCTTTTGTCTGGGATGACGCTTCCATTATTTGCTTTAAACCTAGCACTTGTAAATGATTATATTCCTAAGGAAAAGTTTGTTGCTGCTGGAGCTGGTTTAAATATGATATTTGGTTTAGGAGCAATAGCTGGACCGATCGTGTGTTCAGTTTTAATGAGTATCTTTGGTCCAAATGGTTTTTTTATTCATTTGCTTATTTTTTTCATGATAATTATTATTTTCGGAATCTTTAGGATGAACAGAAGAAAATATGAGGACAATCCAGAGTCAACTTTTACTCCTTTGCCAAAAGACATTACTCCACTAGGTATCGAACTTGATCCAGATACAGGAGTAGATTTATCTAATACTTCAAATGATAAAAAATAGTTCAGCCATACTAATTGTTTTAATCGCAGGACTGTTCTGGTCTTTTGGACCTTTAGTTGTAAGATATATCGATGATGCACAGTTAATTCCTTGGCAATATCTTTTTTTTAGAGGTTCGGTAATTTTTTTAGTCTTAAATATTTATTTATTTTTAGCTGAAGGTCTTAAATTTACCAAAAATTATTACAAGATTGGTTTGTCTGGACTAATTGGTGGAGTAAGTCTTGGTATTGCTAATATATCTTTTATACTTTCTATCACAACTACTACTGCAGCTGTAACTATGATGATGCTAGCAACTCAACCATTTGTAGCTGCAATTTTAGCATATATTTTTTTGAGGGAAAAAATTTCAACAACAACATTAATATCAATAATAATTGCTGCTGGGGGTATAATATTTATGTCCTTAGATAGCGAAGGAGAAGGTTCTTTGTTTGGTCTAATTAATGGTTTGTTATCATCTTTAGGGTTTGCAGGATTTACAGTTTCACTAAGGTGGAGAAAGAAAACTCCAAAATTCACTACAGTAGCTATTGCGGGAATTTTCTGTGCAGCAGTAGCAATCTTGGTTCTTATATTTAACGATAATAATATTTTTATTTCAGTTAAAAACTCTTCTCTTTCTGCATTGCATGGATTTTTAGTTTGTTCTGGACTTATATTGTTTTCTATAAAATCTAAAGATCTACCAGCTACAGATTTAACTCTTCTTTCTCTGACAGAAGTCTTAGGTGGAATTTTCTGGGTTTGGTTACCAATATTTGGAATTAACGAAGTACCAACTGTAAAAACTTTAATTGGTGGTGGAATTATTACATCTGCAATAATATTTTATGCCTTTAACACAAGACGGCCTTTATCATCGAGATATGTGTGGGTAAAAAAATAATACTCTACAAATTAATTAAATCAGTCAATCTCTTTTTAAAATACTCCTCGTATGACTTATTGCAAGTTATAATATATTTATTGTTTAATTTGTATATGTAGCAATCTATTCTGGCAATCAAAGTTTGCGCCATTGAAAGATCTGGAAACTTTTTATTACGAAGATCAAATTGAGTTAATTTGTTTAAAAATTCATCTTTATTTTCACCTGACACTTCAAAATAAACTTGGCCATATGAGTAGTCAGAGGCAAGAATTTCATCATTCGAGTTTAAGTTAGAAATAGTCTTTAGAATTTTCTTGTAATCTTGTTCAACTAAATAAACTAAAGTCCATTGGTCAAAAGAATTTTTTGCAAAAATATATTTATCACTAGTTTTTATTTCAAGGTTTTTAGACGGGGGTTGCAAAGATGTCTCTTTGTTAATTATTTGATTAAATTTATTCTTTCCATCACCTCTTATCAGAATCTGTTGAAAATTCTTTTGAGTAATGTTTACTCTATCAGTTGAAATTAATGTGGTCATGATGTTAATCTTTCATTTTCTGGATCAATGAATACTGGGCTAACTATTTCAACAGGAATATTTTTAGTTCCTTTAGGAGTTGAAACAAATAACTTCTTACCCATCAATTTATTTCCATTTTTTATCATAGCCATGGAGATACAATGACTTAAGTTAGGGCTGTGGTAGCTAGAAGAAATATGTCCAAGATATTCTATGGGAGTTTTAATTTTACTCGGTAAATTTTCACATTCAACAATGTGTTGCCCTTCTTCAATAAATTGAGATTTATCCAAAGGCACAATACCTACTAACTGTTTTCTATCATCCCTAGCAGTATCGCTTCTTGTTAAAGATCTTTTTCCAATAAAATCTTTTTTCTTTTTACCTATCATCCAATTGAAATTTATATCAATTGGAGTCACCGTTCCATCAGTCTCTTGTCCAATTACAACATATCCTTTTTCAGCTCTTAATAAATGCATAGTCTCAGTTCCATATGGAACTAGATCAAAATCTTTTCCGTATTTAAATATTAATTCCCAAAGTTCAAAGGCATGCTGAGGGCTGATATATATCTCGTAACCTAATTCACCTGTAAAACTTGCTCTCATTATCCTTGCTTGGGTGTTCTTGTAATTAAATGTTTTGAAAGTCATAAATGGAAACTTTTCATTACTAAAATCGATATCAGAAAATACTTTACTAACTATTTCTCGTGCTTTAGGACCGCTAATATTAAAAGTGGTGAATTGCTCTGTAATTGAATTTAGATAAACTTGTAAATGTGGCCATTCTGTTTGAAGGAATTCTTCCATATGTGCAAATACTTTTGGAGCTCCGCCTGAAGTAGTTGTTGCTATAAAATGTTTGTCATTTATTTTACAAATTATCCCATCGTCCATAATCATTCCGTCTTCTCCTAACATAAGCGCATATCTTGATGTCATAGGTTTCATTTTTGTAAAAGCATTTGTGTACATTAAGTTCATAAATTCTAAAGCATCTTTACCTTTAATTTCAATTTTTCCAAGAGTACTACCATCTAAAATTCCTGCTGATTGTCTTGTTTGTTTTGACTCTCTTTGTACTGCTTGATGCATAGTTTCTGTTTCATTTTTTTTAAAATACCAAGGTCGTTTCCATTGTCCTACGTCCTCAAAAACTGCATTATTTTTTATGTGCCAATTATGAATCGGTGTTTTTCTTTCTGGATCGTAATATTCATAGGTGCTTCTTCCAGCTATAGCTGCAAAACTTAGAGGAGCATAAGGTGGTCTATAAGTAGTAGTTCCAACTTCTTCAATTTTTTTGTTTAAAATTTTTGAGACAATTCCTAGAGAATTAATGCTGCTTATTTTACCTTGGTCAGTTCCCATACTATTGGTTGTATATCTCTTTAAATGCTCTATTCGATCGTATCCCTCGTTGATCGCTTGTTTTAAATCTTTTGTTGTGACATCGTTATGAAGATCAATAAAAGATTTAGACCATTTTGATTTCTTATTAGTTTTAGTTTCCCACAACTCTTTAATTGAAAGATTATCTCTTATATTTGTTTTTATTTCTAGATTGAGATCGTCAACTTTTAAGAATGATAATTTTTTGTTAATTTCTTTACAAAGATTTTTAAATTCGTAGTTTCCACTTACTGATCCTAACGTGATTGTGTTTTGAAAAGCAGTATCTGGCTTAAATGAGATAATTTTATCATCCCACTTAACTAAGCCTTTTGATTGTGTAAACAAATGTATATCAGGATTAAATCCACCTGAGGGACATAACATTTTAGCATTAATAGATGATATTTTATTACTGCTATTTCTTATATAAACTTTTTCTACTTTTTTATTACCTTCACAACCTTCTACTTCGGACTCAGGGTAAAATAGAATGTTATTTTTTGAAAGATACTCTTTTGTTTCATCTTCTATATCTTCTTGCTTTCTTGCGTCTATGTATGCGCTAGGCTTACAATTTAAATTAATTAATGACTTGACCAAACTTACTGTTGATGAATTGTTAGTAAAAATTACTGGTTTCTCATCAGGCGTTACTCCATATCTTTCAATATATTTTTCAAAGGAGGATGCTAGCATTACTCCAGGTAAGTCATTATTTCTAAATGAAATAAATCTCTCTATATGACCATTTGCCAAAATAGTATGAGTTGTTCTAATCTTATGTAATGTAAGTTCCGACTTGCTAACATCGATTTTTTTTCCTGAATATTTATCCTCTAGAGCTATTAAATGGTTAGTAAAATTATACGTAGTTACAAGAGTATTTTTTAAAATTTTTATATTCTTTGATTTTAAAATTAATTTTTCTGTTTCTTTAACCCATTCAAAAACATTTTTACCATCGATTTGTTTTACTTTATTAGAATTTTTTAAAATTCCTCCTAAAAAACTATCTTGTTCAACAAGAAGGACCTCGTTGTTTGTATCAATTAATTTTTTTGCAGCTATCAGCCCACTTAAACCTCCACCAACTATCAGAATATCGACGTTATGGTTTTGATGAATGCTTTTTGATCTAAAATTTTTTGGAGGTTTTCCTAAGCCAGCTGTTCGTCTGATCAATGGTTCGTAGATTTTTTTCCAAAATCCCTTAGGTCCCATAAAAGTTTTGTAATAAAATCCAGCTGAAAATATTGGAGATAAAATATTATTTATTGACCCAATATCAAAAGATAATGACGGCCAACGGTTCTGACTAGAGATGTTAATTCCATCATATGCTTTTTTTACTGTTGCTCTGGTATTAGGTTCATTGTGCTCATTTAAAATTTGAACAAGTGCATTTGGTTCTTCTATTCCACAAGTATATATTCCTCTTGGTCTATGATATTTAAAACTTCTACCAATTAATCTAATATTATTTCTTAATAAAGCTGAAGCTATGGTGTCTCCTTCGTAAGCAGAGTAAGATTTTCCATCAAAAGTTATCTTGATTTCTTTATTGGAAATATAATTGCAATCTTTGTTTCTAAGAGCAGGCATAGTCTATTTCTTTACAGCAAAATTTCCAGATCCTACTGCCGGTTCTCCTGATGGTGATTTTAGAGAGCTTTGGAATTCACTTATATCTGGCTTGTTATCAGTCAACTTATAAATTTTTAATATTGTATCAGTAGAAGTGTCACGTACAGCATTAAACCATTTTCTGCATCCATGAGAGTGTACCCACCTCTCATAAAAAATTCCTTTTGGATTTGAGCGATAAAAAACATATTGGCCCCAGTCTTTATCATTTAAAGTATCTGGATCTTTTGGTCTTATTACATGGGCTTCTCCACCATTAGTAAATTCGGACTGTTCTCGCTCTCCGCAATATGGGCAATTTATTAAAATCATAATTAATGCGCTACGGCTGCAGCACCATGTTCGTCGATTAATCTGCCGTTAGAAAATCTTTCTAAATTAAATGCTTCATTAATTTTATGAGGTTCATCTTTTGCTACTGTATGTGCAAATACATTTGCGCTTCCAGGAGTTGCTTTAAAACCTCCAGTTCCCCAACCACAATTAAAATACAAACCTTTAACTTCACACTTGCTTATTATGGGGCTAGCGTCAGGACAAATATCAACTATTCCACCCCACTGACGTAACATTTTCATTTTACCAAAAATTGGATAGAGTTCTACAATAGCTCGTACAGTTTCTTCTATGACATCGTATCCTCCTCTTTGAGTAAATGAATTGTATCCATCTGTTCCAGCTCCAATAACTAATTCACCTTTGTCTGATTGACTTACATAAGCATGAACTGCGTTGGACATGACAACTGTATTAATTACAGGTTTAATTGGTTCAGACACTAAAGCTTGTAAAGGTCTACTTTGTAACGGCAACCTAACGCCTGCAGTTTGTGCAAGTACGCTTGTATGCCCAGATGCTACCACTGCAACTTTATTTGCTCGGATAAAACCTTTTGAAGTATTAACACCCTCTACTTTATGGTTATCTGTTTTAATATCTTTAACTTCACAATTTTGAATAATATCAACTCCCATTTCATTTGATCTTAATGCGTAACCCCAAGCAACTGCATCGTGTCTAGCTACCCCACCTCTAGGCTGAAAAGCTGCACCTAAAACTGGATATCTTAAATTTTCTGTATTCATAATCGGAACCAACTCTTTAATTTGTTTTGTATCTACCCATTGAGTATCCAACCCATTTAATCTATTTGCACTTATTCTTCTTTTCATCTCTTTAATATCATGTTCATTGTGAGCTAAGTTCATTACACCTCTCTGACTGAACATCATGTTGAAGTTTAATTCTTCAGATAGATTTTCCCATAATTTCACAGAGTGGTCGTACAAATTAGCACTTTCATTCCAGAGATAGTTTGATCTAATAATTGTTGTGTTCCGACCTGTATTACCTCCACCAAGCCAACCTTTTTCTATAACAGCTATATTTTTTATTCCGTGTTCTTTTGCAAGATAGTAAGCGGTTCCTAAACCATGCCCTCCGCCTCCAACAATTATAACATCATAGCCTTTTTTTGGCTCAGGGCTTTCCCACATTTTTTCCCAATTTTCATTGTTGGAAAAAGCATTTTTTATCAAGCTTAAAATTGAATATTTTTTTTTCACAACTCAAATTAGCAAAAAAGCAGAAAATAACAAAAGAATTCCAGAGCAAAAAAGTATCACTTTTTAAAGAATTACCCTTGATTTTGGCAGTTTTATACAACTTGACAATCATTAGTAATGGTTGATAATGATTTTGTAGCGCTGATTTAAGTCAAATTGCTGAGCGCTTAATAAATTCCAGCTAAAGCGATTAAGTCTAATGACCACCGCTTTAGTCGGTGGTTTTTTTTTGAAATATTTTCAAATTAAAACTGGGCATTTGAACTATATTGTACGCCCGACATTTCGTCGAAGTACTAAAAAGGAGAAAAAAAATGGCTAATTTTAAACATCCGGAAACTATTGGTTTACACGGTGGAGAATTCAGAAGTGATCCAGCAACTACAGCCGTAGCAGTTCCTATTTACCAAACTTCTTCTTATCAATTTAAAAATGCTGAAACAGCTGCAAATTTATTTGGTTTGAAAGAATTTGGAAACATTTACACAAGGATTATGAATCCTACTTGTGATGTTTTAGAAAAACGAGTGGCAGCTTTAGAAGGTGGAATGGCAGCAGTAGCGGTCGGTTCAGGTCAAGCAGCATCAGCTTATTGTGTTCTAAATGTTGCTAAAGCAGGTGATAACATTGTTGCCTCTACAGATCTTTACGGAGGCACAGTAAATCTATTTAAAAATCAGTTAAGATTGCAAGGTGTTGAAGTGAGGTTTGCAGATCCTGCAGATCCAAAAAACTTTGAAAAATTAACTGATGATAAAACTAGAGCATACTATGGAGAATCTTGTCCTAATCCATATCTTCGTGTTTTCCCAATCAAAGAAGTTGCAGATATTGGTAGAAAAAAAGGTATTCCTTTGATCATCGATAACACTGCTTCACCGGTAATATGCAAACCCTTAGCTCATGGAGCTGCTGTGGTAATGCATTCTTTAACAAAATATATTGGTGGTCACGGTACATCGATCGGTGGAATCATTGTGGATGGTGGAAACTTCGACTGGACAAAAGATAGAAAAAGACAACCATTAATGAATGAGCCTGATCAAAGTTATAATGGAGCTATATGGGCAGATGCGGTTCCTCAATTAACTGGAGCTAATATTCCTTTTGCTATCAGAGCAAGAGTGGTTTTACTCAGAGACTTGGGTGCTCCATTAAGTCCTTTCAATGCTTTCCAGATTATACAAGGTTTGGAAACAGTTGCGCTTAGAATGAAACAACACTGTGTTAATGCAGAGAAAGTTGTTGCTTTCTTAGAAACACAAAAAAAAGTTACTAATATAATCTACCCTACTAATCATCAAGGTGAGATTAGAGAGAGAGCTAAGAGATACATGCAAGGTGGGTATGGCTCTTTAGTTGGAATGGACGTTGGTACAAGAGAAGCAGGTTCTAAATTTATAGATAATTTAAAAATGCTTTATCATGTTGCTAACATAGGTGATGCTAGAAGTTTAGCAATACATCCTGCTACTACAACCCATAGTCAGCTTAATGATGAAGAATTACTAGCTGCTGGCGTTACACCAGGTTATGTAAGACTTTCAATTGGTATTGAACATCCAGACGATATCATTGCTGATATTAAACAAGCATTAGCTGCTTAATAATTAATTTATGGCCTCGATTTATTTGATTGAGGCCATGAATCTTCCTTGTTTTTAATTTTATTTTGAAAAGCTATTGCAAGTTTTCTAGGAGATTCTTTTTTTTTAAAAAAACTTATTAACAAATCATTTTCTTTATTTGAAACTACATCAGTAGTTTTTGGATATTTCTTAGAAATTTCTAATACTTTCTCTTTTGCGGCTGTATTAACTAAAGACATTTGTTTTTTAGCAATTGTACAAAATTCTGATCTTGTACTCTCAATAAAAGAAAAGCACGTCTCTTTCTTTTTTTCAGGATTTTTTTCTTCTGCATATGAAAGTACGTGGCCTAAAGGAGTTTTTCCTGTATGTTGCTTAACTCCATAACTTATTACTGAATTTAAGGATGATTGAAACATTTTACCACTAGATGCCCCTCCAACTGAACTCCCCAATAAAGCAACGGACTCTGCGCATCCATTAAGTAAAAATATGGTTAATAATAAAAAAGATACTTTTTTCATAATTTGTAAGCTTGCTTTGTTTGTTTTCGTATAACTGCTTCTTATGTAAATAAAAGATAATTGTAAGAGTAAAAACTTTTATTAACACAACTCAAGGTAGTTAATATTTAAGTTTTTCTAAAGGGATGGTTAATTTAGGAATTTAACTTTTGATTTCGTTAAAATTAGTCGTTTTTTTACAATTTCACAAATTTCTGAATTAGTTTTTTCAAGAAATGATAAACATGACTTATCCTCTCTCTCAGGATTTATTTTTTCAGCATAAGCTTTAACGTGCTCTAAAGGACCTTTGCCGGTTTGCTTTTTGACACCATAACTTATTGCAGAATTAAAAGAAGATTGAATTATTTTTCCGTTTGATGCTCCACTAACAGAGGTACCAAGTAATGCGACGGATTCCGCACAACCATTAAGTAACAACATTGTTGTTAATAAAACAAAAATTTTTCTCATACTTCCCTCTTATTTAATTAGAAGTTATTGAATTTATATAAATATAAATACAATCACTCCGTTCATAATGAGTATATCAAATACAACCTATAATGGAAGAGTTTACGAGAGCAGTCTTAATGGCTTATTATCTAAGCATCCTTCAAGATTTTCTATCATTTGGGTATAAAACTTTGAATAATTTTCTGCAGTAACGAATCCTATATGAGGCAATAAAAGAGCGTTCGGAAGAAATCTTAATTTATGATCTTGAGGAAGAGGTTCCTTAGCATAAACATCAAGACCAGCTCCTGCAATTTTTTCCTCTTTGAGAGCTTCAATTAAATCATCTTCATTAATAATTTGACCACGTGAAGTGTTTATTAAGAACGATGATTTTTTCATCAATTCAAATTCTTTTTTTGTAATTAAATTTTTATATCTGTTTCCGAATACTAAATGTATTGAAATAATATCAGCTGTTTTTAGTAAATCTTCTTTGCTCATTGGTAAAACTCCAGTCTTATTAGCATGAGATAAATCTAAATTTTCACTCCATGCACAAACTTCCATTCCAAATGCTTTTGCAATTTTTGCAACCTGAGTTCCTATTTTTCCAAGTCCTATTAACCCTAATAATTTACCTTTTAACTCATACCCTAATGTCGATTGCCAATATCCTTGGAACATATTGTCTAACTCTTGCTTCATATTTCTCAAAAGGCCTAGTATCAAAGCCCAAGTAACTTCAGCTGCTGGATTGGGATTAATCTCTGTTCCACATACTAAGATTTTATTTTCTTTAGCAGTCTTTAAATCAATTGCATGGTTTCGCATACCAGATGTCATGATATATTTTAAGTTAGGAAGAGCGGTTATTAAAGATTTTGTGATAGGAGTTCTTTCTCTCATTATAAATAGAACGTCTAAATTTTCTAAAGCTACTATTGCTTCATTTTCAGAAGAAAAAGGTTCATTAAAAATTTTGAATTCATATTTTCCTTTAAATTTTTCAATATCAATTATTTGATTAAATACTCCTTGATAATCATCTAAAACTCCTACTTTAAGCATTTATTTTCCTATTAGATAAATAAATTCCAGTCAATATAAAACAAGCTCCAGTAAAATGGTATAATTCAAATTTTTCTTTAAAGATTATGATCGCCATGACTGCACTAAATAAAGGCATCAATTGAACAAACATGGTAGATCTATTTGGACCAATGATCTGAACACCTTTTTGCCAGCAGTAATAAGCAGCAATAGCTGGAAACACAACCACATAAAAAAGAATCAAAAAAAATGCTTTGTTTAAATTTAGTTCTAGACCAATAGATTTTTCATAAAAAAATTGAGGTATCAAAAAAAGTATCCCAACAGAAACCATTAGCTGAATTAAAGTAAACTGTGAAAATTTAAATTTATGTTTTTTAAGTAAAGTAGTATAAAGAGACCACGTAACTACACAAACTAGCATCCATAAGTCACCTTTGTTAAAACTTAAAGAAATAATTTTTTGAATATCACCGTTGGAAATGATTGATCCAATTCCTATAATTGACAACAACAGTCCAAGAATTTGAAAAATATTTGTATTTTCAATTTTCATTAAAGACGAAAGCACAATTGTTGCTGCAGGGATAGCAGCTAACATTAGAACTGCATTTATTACTTGTGTATAATTTAGTGCAAAATAAACAACAGAGTTAAAAGTACTTATTGTAATTACTCCCATGAAGCTGATAACAAGCCAATTTTTTTTTATATAAGGTAAATTGTTGTAAATTTCTTTATAGGTAAAAGGTATTAATATAAACCAAACTGAAATCCATCTAAAAACATTTAAAGTTAGTGGAGGAATTTCAAATAATGTTGCGAACTTTCCAACAATAAAATTACCTGACCAAAACAATGCTGCTAGCACAAGAAATAAGTAAGCTAAATAATTTTTTGACAAAAAAACTCCTAGTTAAATCTTTTTGAACTGTATGCAGACAAATCTAAATTAGTTTTTTCCTCTGCTACTATTCCACATATTATCTTGCCTGTTACAGCTCCTAAAGTCCACCCTAAATGATCATGCCCAAAGGCGTAAATAATATTTTTATTTTTAAGTGACGGTCCCAAAATAGGAAGAAAGTCTGGAAGCGAAGGTCTGAAACCTAGCCACTCATCATGATGTTCTTTAAGTTGAGGAAGAAATTCTCTTGCGCTTTTAACAATATAATCAATTCTTTTTTTAGAAGGAGGATTCTTAAGACCTCCTAATTCGACAGTACCAACTGCTCTCAATCCCTGGTTCATAGGAGACAAACCAAACCCTCTATCCAGACAAATCACAGGCCTAGAAATTAATTTATTCATCCCTTTAAAGTGCACATGATATCCTCTTTCTGTATCTAAAGGTATGTTTTCACCCAGTTGATCAGTAAGTTTTTTCGAGTATGCGCCTGCTGCTACAACAATCTTTTCAAAACTATATCTTTCTTTTTCTGAATTAAGTATTGCTTTATTTTCATCAGTTTGTTTTAAGCTTATTATGTTATCTTGTATGAATTTACCTCCTTTATTAAGAAATAATCTAAAAATTTTTTTCAGAATGGCATGTGGATCTCTAGCAAACATACAGTTTTCATACAAAATACCACCATCAAATATTGGCTTTAAATTTGGTTCTAAATCTAAAATTTCTTTTTGTGATAAAATTTTTTGATTTATGCCTAAATCGTTTCTAACTTTTATTTCTAATTTCCTGCTTTTTAAATTTTTATTAGACCAAACATAAATTATACCTTTTTTGTCAACTAAATTAGTTGTATCGATTTCTTTGAAAATTTCTTCATATGATTGATCTGCTGAGCGACAAATTTGATTCATGTACTTTGCAGTATGTAACATAGATCTACTATTACAATTTTTAATATAATTAGTTAACCAAGGAACTAGCTTAAAGATATAATTCCATTTTATTGCTAGAGGTCCATACGAACTAAAAAGCATTTTAGGTACATCTTTAAGAATATCTGGTCTATTAAATTTTAAAACTGCATAAGGTGAAAAATGGCCAGCGTTACCATATGATGCAGGTTTAAAATTTTCAGACAAAGGATCGTGTTTATCGAAGATAGTGACTGGAATTCCCTTTTTAATTAATTGTAGTCCTGTACACACGCCCTGTATACCAGACCCGACTATACCAACTGAACTACATTTATATTTTTCCATATTAAATTTATAATGGAAATTTGAATATTTAGTAGTGCGGTAGATTAAGCTAGTACTTCTGAATCTTTGTTAACAACGGTTTCTGGTTGTTCGTTTTCCTTAGATTTTTTCTCATCTTTTGACTTACTGAATAAGAAGTCTGCTGAAAGTTTAGATTTTGAGCCATGAGTTTTTTTAATATAACCATCGATATCAGCTCCATTTTCTGTTTTTAGATTATTTCCAAATTCTATATCTCCTTTTACTGTACCAGTATTACCTACTACTACATCATCACCTGAAATTTTCCCATCCATATGACCATGAATTTCTACGTGATCAGCTTCGATTGAACCTGTGATTGAACCTGTTTCTCTAACTATAATTTCTTTTGAATAAACTGGTCCTTTGACTAACCCTGCAATATCTATGGCTCCTGAGCTATTTATAGTCCCCTCAATACTTACTGTTTCACTTATTAAAGATCTTTCAGAGTCTTTAAGTTTATTTTTTTTATCACCGAACATATAATTTTATATAATTTAATCATCTATCGGCAATATTAACAAGTATTATTTAAATAAATATTCTGATCAATATAGGTTTTTTTAATTAACCGGGGTATCTTTGTATACTTTACAAGACATAGCAATGCCTAGTCCTAGCATTATCGCCATCATTGATGAACCGCCATATGACATTATAGGAAGTGGAGATCCAACTATTGGAAGCAATCCTAGAACCATTCCCATATTTACGACTACATATACAAAAAAAGCTGAAGCAAAACTGTAGCAATAAAGCTTTCCAAAATTACTTCTCGTAATATTTCCTATTTTGACTATTCTAGATACAATAATGCCATAAAGTATTAAGATTATTAATGATCCAAAAAAACCAAATTCTTCTGAAAATAATGTAAAGATAAAGTCTGTGTGTTTCTCAGGTAAATAATCTAAATAACTCTGAGATCCATTAAGAAAACCTTTTCCAAAAAGGCCTCCTGATCCAATAGCTATTTTTGATTGTATTATTTGATAACCAGCTCCTAAAGGGTCTTTCTCTGGGTTTAAGAAAGTAAGAATTCTAGATTTTTGATAAGGTTTAAGAAAAGAGATGGCAACAGGCAAAAATGAAATAAATAAAAGCGAAGCATAAATAAAAAATTTTGGTCTCACGCCTGCAAGCCAAGCTACAATTATACCGCCAGCACCAATTAAAATAGAAGTTCCTAAATCTGGTTGCATGATTACTAATAAAACAGGAGAGACTAAAGCTACTATTGGTAAAAATAAAAATTTAATCTTATTTACATTTTCTAATGAGACTCGATGATAATATTTTGCTAAAAATAATATTAAGCCTACCTTCATTAATTCTGACGGTTGTAAATTCATAAAATAAAAATTTAACCATCGTTTTGATCCAGAAGATGTTAAACCAAAGTATTTTACTCCTATAAGTAAAATAAAAAAAATTAAATAGATTAAATAACTTGTGCTATGCCAAAGTCTTATTTGAACAAAAGATATAATAAAAAACATTAAAAAAAATATACAGAATCTTAAAATATGACTTTTTGTATGATACTTAAATTCTCCTCCATCTGTAGAATACATAGCGAACATACTTATTATTCCCAGAATTAAAATTGAAAATACTAATATATAGTCGATTGAAATTAATTTATCTCGAAAAGTTAATGATGATTGAATAGATCTTGGTTGAAACATTATGTGCTCTCGCTGTATGAATTTTTAAAAGAATTTCTTAAACTGTCTCTTTCAATAACTTTTTTAATAACTTTTTGAGCAATCGGTGCCGCTGACTTACTTCCTGATCCGCCGTGTTCAACAACAACACTAATTGCATATTTTGGATCACTAACTGGCGCGAAAGCAACAAATAAAGCATGATCTCGATCTTCGTATTTTAAACTCTCTTGTTTTACTTCTGCTTCACGCTGAGCTTCGGTAAATCTTTTAATTTGAGAGGAACCTGTTTTTCCTGCAAACATAAATTTTTTATTTTCTAATCTAGATCCATAAGATGTACCTCCAGGCTCATTTGAAGAAGAATACATAGCGTCTTTAACAATTTTTATATTTTCTTGATTTCTAAATAAAGGTTTTAAATCAAAATTAGATACTAATAAATCATCTGTAAGTGGTTGATCTGGATTTTTATTTTTAAAATCAAGATAATCTTTTAAATTATTTTTATCTTTATCATATATTATTCTAGGATTTATTTTAAAGCCTCCATTAGCTATTTGTGCAGTCATTAAACACAATTGAATTGGAGTGCTTTGAAAGTACCCTTGTCCTATTCCAGAGTGCAATGTTTCTCCTAAATACCAATTTTGTCCTATATATTTTTTTTTCCAGGATGTGCTTGGAACTACTCCAGGTCTTTCCTCTGAAAAATTAGGTAATACCTTTTTTCCTAATCCAAATTTTTTTGCAGTTTCAGATAATCTATCTACTCCAAGTTTTCGAGCAATTTCATAAAAATAAACATCGCATGATCTTTTGATAGCTGACCTCATGTTCATTGTTCCATGACCCTTTTTTTTCCAACAATGAAATTTTTCTCCAAATAGTTCAATTTTACCGGTACACTTTACGGTATTTAAAGGTCTTACTATATTATTTTCTAAGGCGCTTAACGCAACAATCGTCTTAATAGTTGATCCAGGTGGATACAGACCTGAAATCGCTTTGTTGATTAAAGGTTTTCTTTTATTTTTGATAAGACTTTGCCAATACGTTTTATCTATTCCATGTACAAATGCATTAGGGTCATATGCGGGAGAGGAAACTAGAGAAATTATATCTCCATTGTAAATATCCATTACACATACTGAAGCAGCCTTATCTTTAATTATTTCAGAAGAAAATTTTTGTACCTCTAAATCAAGCGTAGTTTTAAAACTTTTTCCTGCTTGACCCTGATCAACTTGTATTTGTTTTATTCTTTTTCCAAAAGCGTTTACTTCATATCTTTGAAATCCTACTTTACCAATGATTTTCTCATCTAAGTAACGCTCTAAACCTGTTTTTCCTACCGCTATACCTGGAACTGACATATCTTTTAAATATGTCTTATCTTTTAAATCTTTTGCGCTTACTTGAGATACATAGCCCATTATATGAGCTGAAGAAGTATCGTTATATATTCTAGCAATTGAAACTATAGGTTCTACTCCTTGCATTTCATGCAAAAATAAATTTATTCTCGAAAATTCTGACCAATTAAGATTATCTGATATGATTATTGGCTCCCATGGTTTTTGTTTTGCAATTTTTCTTTTTAAAGAAAAAATTTTCTTTTCAGTAATATTTAAAATTGATTTTAATCTAAAAAATACCTCTTCTATATTCTGTGTATTTTCTGGTATTAGATGTATTTGATAAACTTGCCTATTAGATGCTAGTTCATTATCAAAATAATCTTTAATTACTCCTCTTTCAGGGGCAAGTTTCCATTCCCTAAATCTATTTTTATCCGATAAAGTTTTGTATTTTCTACTTTCATTGATTTGTAGAGAAATTAATCTACTTAAAACTCCTACAACTACTATGGCTTTACCAACGCTTAACAAAAACATTCTTCTGCTAATTAGCTTTGACTTTATGACTGTGTTACCCGAATTAGAATTAAACATTTTTACCTATTATTATAACTGAATTATACATATTAAAAATAAACCAAAAAAATGGAAAAAAAATTAAAGTAAAAAAAGTATTATAAGACATATCTAACAAACTAATTTCTATATTAGAAAAGTTATTCATTAATATTAAGAATGTCAGATTTGAAAAGAATATAGCTATAAAAAAAGTAAACCAATCAGTTGTTATACTTGTATTAACTGTCATATTTTTTACGTAAGTAGAGACTAATGACACGACTAAGTATGATAAAGAGCTCATTCCCAGAGGCAATCCGACAACCACATCATTAATTATTCCCGCAAAAAAAACGTGACCATTGCCTAGTACTTCAGGTCTTTTTAAAGACCAAAAATAAATTATAATAAGCTGAATATTAAAGGATAATATTTCAAAATAATTTTCAAAATAAGTATCAAGTTCGCTTATAGATAAATAATAAAGAAGTGCTAAAGGACCAAAATTTACAATTTTTATTGTTGATTTAAAATAATTCATTAGAAATTTGATAAATCAATTTTCACAAACGATAATTGTCCCGGTTCTGAAAAAAGTTTAACCTCTCCTTCAATTGTTGTTGTTCCTATCGGTGCACCTGCATAAAAAATTCCATCTTTTCCTGATGTAAAAACTTCAATATCCTCTTCTATAATATATTCATCTGGTAGATATTCTAAAATTGGTCTTGTACTTCCATTTCCTTTTAAAATTGCTTGAACTCCTTCTTTACCAAAAGTTACTGGCACTCTGCTGTTTAAGTCATTTAAAAGTAAAACTCTTGATGATAAAAAATTTGTTTCTACTATTCTGCCTACTAAATAATCTTTGTCCATTACTGGCATACCTTTTAATATACCTGCTTTAGAACCTCTATTAATTATAATTGAATTTAAGTATGGACTATTCTTATCAATTAATACTTTTGATATAACAATATTTTCTTCCAATATCGTGTCTTCAGACTCTAAGATTTTTTTTAAATTTCTATTTTGATTAGTGAGATATTTTACATTTAATTCTTTTTGTTTATATATCTCTAATTCTTTTTTTAATTTTTCATTTTCTTTTTTAAGACTAAATAATTCAGAAACATTTCCTGTGATTTCGGGAATATATCTTGAAGGTGAAGATGCAACCAAGGAGGCTCTATAAATACCATCATTTATTAATGATCTTATAGGCTTCATAAACTTAAAATCAAATGAATCTAAAAAAAAAATTATAATAGCAATTGTTATTAGTGAAAATAATGAAAATTTCTGTGCTGCCCCTCTTTGCAAAAGGGCTGATCTAAAAGCTATTCCAAAATCATCTCTGCTTGAAGACATTTTTCTTTAAAGAAAAATTAATATTCAGACAGCATTGTAGAAAATAATTCTTCATTTTCTAAGGCTCTGCCTGTGCCAACTGCTACACACGATAATGGATCATCAGCAATAGTAACTGGTAAACCAGTGTCTTGTGAAATTAATTTATCTATATTTTTTAAAAGTGCTCCTCCACCTGTTAAAACTAAACCCATGTCAATTAAATCAGCTGAAAGTTCTGGTGGAGTATTTTCTAGTGCTTCTTTTATTCCACCTAAAATTTGGTTTAAAATTGGCATTAGTGCTTCACAGGCATCTTTTTCAGTTAATTCAATTTCCTTAGGTGTTCCTGATCGAATATCTCTACCTTTCATTAAAAATGTATTAGGTGTTGATGGAATTGCTGTTCCAATTTCTTTTTTGATTTTTTCAGCAGTTGAATCTCCTATCAATAGATTTAATTTTTTTCTCATATAATCTATAATTGACCTATCAAGCGCATCTCCTGCAACTCTTAATGATTTAGAATATACAACTCCACCTAATGACATGACTGCAATTTCAGTTGTTCCGCCCCCTATATCAACTACCATTGATCCAGTAGCTTCAGAAATTGGTAGTCCTGCTCCGATTGCTGCTGCTATTGGTTCTTCAATTAATTGTACTTTTCTTGCGCCTGCTGCCAAAGCAGAGTCTTGTATGGCTTTTCTTTCTACCGGTGTTGATCCAGTAGGAACGCAAATTAAAATTCTTGGATTCGCAAAAGCATTCTTTTTATGTACTTTCTTAATAAAGTGCTTTATCATTTCTTCTGTAACAACGAAATCAGCAATTACTCCATCTTTTAGTGGTCTAATCGCGGAAATATTCCCAGGTGTTCTACCTAACATTGTTTTAGCCTCATCACCAACTGCAAGAACAGATTTCTTTCCTCCATCATCTATTACAGCGACAACTGAAGGTTCGTTAAGAACAACCCCTTGATCTTTAAGCACTACTAATGTGTTAGCAGTACCTAAATCTATGGCCATATCTTGTGACCACAAAGATGATAAACCTGATAATCCTTTAAACATTTTTTTTCTCCTTATATTTGAGCGCTGAGACTAGGGTCTGGCGCAGTTTTTTCTCTTTTAATTATTAATTTATTAAGTGCACTTAAATAAGCATTTGCTGAAGCAACTAATGTGTCTGTATCAGCTGCTTGACCAACTGTAGTTTTTCCTTCCTCTTGAATTCTTACACTTACAGTAGCTTGAGCGTCTGTACCCTCGGTAACGGCATGGACATTGTATAATAATAATTTAATCTCATGAGGATAAAGTTTTTTTATACATTTGAATATAGCGTCTACTGGCCCATCTCCAGTTTCAGACGCACTTTTAATTTTACCATATACTTCTAAGGTCATTTCTGCTTTTTGAGGTTCACCAGTACCAGCAAATACTTTTAAAGACTTTAGTTTAAGCAAATTGTCTTCAATAACTAAACTGTCATCAACGATAGCTGCAATATCCTCATCATAAATATGTTTTTTCTTGTCTGCTAAAATCTTAAATTTTCCAAAAGCTATTTGAATGATATCATCCGTTATACCTACATAACCTAAATCGTTTAATTTATCTTTAAATGCATGCCTGCCAGAATGCTTACCCATAACCAATGAAGTTTTATTTACTCCTACACTTTCTGGTGTCATAATCTCATAAGTATTTCTATTTTTGAGCATTCCATCTTGATGAATACCTGACTCATGAGCAAATGCATTTTTTCCAACAACAGCTTTATTAAATTGAACAGGAAATCCTGTTGCATTCGAAACTACTTTAGATGCTTTACTTAAAAGTTTAGAATTTATATTTGTAGTAAAAGGCATTAAATCATGTCTAGTTTTCATTGCCATCACAACCTCTTCAAGAGCTGCATTTCCAGCTCTTTCTCCAATTCCATTGATTGTACATTCTATCTGCCTCGCCCCAGCCATAACTCCAGCCAAAGAATTTGCAACAGCCAAACCTAGATCATTATGACAGTGTGTAGAAAGAATTGCCTTATCTATATTAGGTACTTTGTTTAATAATGTTTCAATAATTTTTTTGAATTCGGAAGGAACTGTATAACCTACAGTATCGGGAATATTTATTGTTTTTGCACCACACTTTATTGCAAGTTCTACTGTCTTGCACATATAATCCATATCTGTACGAGTACCATCTTCACATGACCATTCAACGTCATCTGTGAACTTTCTTGCGTAAGTAACGCTCTCCTTAATTGCATCCATTACTTCATCTGGAGATTTATTTAACTTATGTTTCATGTGTAAAGGACTAGTTGAAATAAAAGTATGTATTCTAAATTTTTTTGCATGTTTTAAAGCTTCATGACAAGCATCAATATCTTTTTTTGTAGCTCTAGCTAGTCCAGCAGGAATAGATCTTTTTAAAGTTTTACTTATTTCTGTTACAGCTTCATAATCACCTGGAGATGCTATTGGGAAACCTGCTTCAATTATATCTACTCCTAATTCATCAAACACTCTGGATATTTGAAGTTTTTCCTCTAAACTCATTGATGCTCCAGGAGACTGTTCTCCATCACGCATCGTCGTATCAAAAATTACAATTCTATTTTTATCGCTCATAACTCGAAAGGTATATTACAATTAAAACTAGAATATGCAAACACTTATACAAAAAACAGTTTATTTTTTTGATCAGTTTGGGCTAATTTTTGTCCTTGTCGACTAATTTATTTTTACCTATCCAAGGCATCATGGATCTTAGTTCTTTACCTACTTTTTCAATCGGATGATTAGCTAAATCTTTTCTCATTTTAAGAAAATTTTTCTGGCCAGACTTGTGCTCATCCATCCATTGTTTGGTGAATTTACCTGACTGTATATCCTTCAATACTTCTTTCATCTTTTCTTTAGTCTTATTATCAACGATCCTTTTACCAGATACATATTCTCCATATTCAGCAGTATTAGATATGGAGTAATTCATATTTGCAATCCCACCTTCGTATATGAGGTCAACTATTAATTTGACCTCGTGAAGTGTTTCAAAGTAAGCCATTTCTGGTGGGTAGCCAGCTTCTGTCAGAGTTTCAAAACCATTTTTTATAAGTTCAACCAATCCACCACATAAAACTGTTTGTTCTCCAAATAAATCTGTCTCGCATTCATCCTTAAAAGTTGTTTCGATTATTCCAGCCTTGCCACCACCTACAGCAGACGCATAGGATAATGCTAAATCTTTAGCTTTCCCTGAACTATCTTTGTGCACAGCCATTAAACAAGGAACACCTCCACCTTTTTGAAATTCACTTCTAACAGTATGACCAGGACCTTTAGGTGCTACCATAAAGACATCTAAATCTTTTCTTGCATTAATTAAATCAAAATGGATATTTAAACCATGCGCAAAAGCTAAACTGGTCCCTTCTTTCATTCTTTGTTCTATGTGATTTTTATAAATTTCTGACTGAAGTTCGTCTGGAGTTAACATCATAACTACATCTGCCCAAGCTGCAGCGTCAGACAAAGACATTACTTTTAATCCAGCAGACTCAGCTTTTTTTTTACTCGAAGAACCCTCTCGTAAAGCAACTACGACCTCTTTTACTCCGCTATCTTTTAAATTTAATGCATGCGCGTGACCTTGACTACCATATCCAAAAATAGCTACCTTTTTATTTTTTATTAATTCAGCGTTTGTATCTTTATCGTAATAAGTTTTCATAATGTCCTTTAATTAAAAATTTGTGCACCTTTTGTCATTGCAACAGCGCCAGTTCTAGAAGTGCTTATAAGGCCTAATCTTTTTAAATCAAGCGTTAATTTATCAATTTCTGCTCTTAAAGCAGTAACTTGAATTACAAAAGATTTTTTTGATTTATCAAGAATTATTGGATTAAATTTTTTACATATCTTTTTTATTTTTTCTTGTTTTTTTGAATTAGCAAGTATCTTAAATAATGCGAGCTCTCTAAACAAAATATTTTTATCATTTCTTTTAAAATCTGCTACTTTGTGTACTGGAACTAATTTTGTTAATTGTAATTTAATTTGCTCAATAACTTGAGGAGTTCCCTCGGTAACTATTGTTATTCTTGAAATATGTTTTTTTTTATCTACTTCAGCAACTGCAAGAGACTCTATATTGTAACCTCTTCCAGAAAAAAGACCTGCAATTCTAGCAAGTACTCCTGCTTCATTATCTACCCAAATTACAATTATATGCCGTTCTGTTTTTCCTAATTTTCCTGGGATGCTGTAAGCTGATTTTGAATTACCCATTAAACTAAAATCTTTCCCTCATCCGATATTTCTTCTTCTTCCTCAGGACCTAAAATCATTTGATTATGAGGTTTGCCTGAAGGTATCATAGGAAAGCAGTTCTCAGCTTTATCAACCACACAATCAAAAATTACAGGTTTTTGTATATCTATCATCTCTTTAATCTTAGCATCTAATTCATTGGGAGTTTTAGCTCTTATTCCAATACAGCCATAAGACTCAGCGAGTTTAACAAAATCTGGAAGAGCAGCGGTATAACTCTCTGAATAATTCTTTTCGTGTAAAAGTTCTTGCCACTGCCTAACCATTCCCATGTATTCGTTATTTAAAATAAATATCTTTATTGGTAGTCTATACTGAACTGCTGTAGACATTTCCTGCATGGTCATTAAAACTGATGCCTCACCAGCGATATCGACAACTAATTTGCCTGGATTGGCAATTTGAACACCAATTGCCGCGGGAAGTCCATAACCCATAGTTCCTAAACCACCTGAAGTCATCCATCGATTAGGTTTATCAAATTTATAATGTTGAGCAGCCCACATTTGATGTTGTCCTACTTCCGTAGTTATAAATGTATCTTTATTTTTTGTTAGTTCGTACAATCTCTGTACTGCGTATTGTGGCTTAATTATTTTTTCACTATTGATAAAATTTAAAGATTTTTTCTCTCTCCATTTGTCTATTTGCTCCCACCATTTTGCAGTTTTTTGTTTGTTTGAGGCTAAAAAATTATTATTTTTTTCTTTAAATCTTTTTATTAGTTTTTTTAATAATTCAGTAACATCACTAACAATTGCGAGGTCTACCTTAATATTTTTTCCAATAGACGAAGGGTCTATATCAACATGAATTTTTTTGGAGTCAGGTGAAAACTCATCAACTTTACCTGTTATTCTATCGTCGAATCTTGCTCCGATATTTATCATTAAATCACAATCGTGCATCGCGTTATTAGCTTCATAAGTTCCATGCATTCCTAACATTCCTAAAAATTGTGGGTCATCTCCTGGGTATGCTCCTAAACCTTGTAGTGTTGATGTTATTGGAAAACCGGTTAAAGAAATAAGCTCTCTTAGGTATTTACTTGCTTCAGGTCCTGAATTTATTACTCCTCCACCAGTATAGAAAATTGGTTTAGATGATTTCTTTATTAGATTGATGAATTTGTCTAATTCTGTATTTGATAATTTATTTTTTATCTTACCGTTTAATTTTTTCTTTAATAAATTTTTAAAAAATTTATATTTTCCTTTTTTAAATTGAATGTCTTTTGGTATATCAACTAAAACTGGTCCAGGTCGTCCAGTCGTTGCAACTTCAAACGCTAAATGTAATATTTTTGAAAGATCATTTACATCTTTCACTAACCAATTGTGTTTAGTACATGGTCGAGTAATTCCTGTAGTGTCACATTCTTGAAAAGCATCTGTTCCAATTAAGTGTGTTGGTACTTGACCAGAAATACAAACGAGTGGAACTGAGTCCATATAAGCATCAGTTAAAGCTGTTACAGCATTAGTTGCACCTGGTCCTGATGTAACAAGTAAAACACCAGGTTTTCCACTTGATCTCGCATAGCCTTCCGCTGCATGACCAGCACCTTGTTCATGTCTAGCTAAAATATGTTTTACAGATTTATGATTTTTTAACTCATCATATATTGGTAAAACTGCTCCACCTGGATAACCAAAAATATATTCTACTTTTTGATCTTCCAAAGCTTTAAAAACAATTTCTGCTCCGCTTATTAATTTAGGCATATATACAATCTAGCCTAGAAATATTTCTCGTCAAGTTTTAGCTTACGAGTTTTAAAGTTTTTTTAAGAAGAAACGCAAAATCTTTAGAATAAACCTTATTCCAGTTCTTCATATGCCCTCTAGCCCAGGTATTTTGTCTTTTTGCATATTGTCTTGTTTTAATAAGTATCAATTCTTTACATTGACTCATTGATATATGTCCACTTAAATATTTGTTGATTTCTTGTATGCCTATTAATTTATTAATACTAAGAGAGCTGTTTAATTTTAGTTTGTTGAAATTTTTTACTTCGTCAACACACCCGCTTTTAAACATCAATTCTGTTCTTAAATAAATCTTCTTCAAAAGCTCATCTCTAGGTGTGTCTAAGTAAATTTTTCTTACATCAAAATCTATAAAATTTGATTTTGTATTTTGTATCCAATCAAAAAATGACTTATTTGTTTTTATAAAAACCTCATAAACTCTTTGAATTCTTTGTGAGTCAGTTGGTAACAATTTACCTTTAGCTTTAGGATCTAAGATTGTTAGCTCATTGTAAAATTTTTTGAAACCTAATCTTTTAAATAATTTCCTTACTTTTGCTCTAGTTCTAATGTCAATGTTTGGTATTTTACTAATTCCTTTGGTGATAGAATTAAAATACAAACCAGTTCCACCAACTATTATGGGAACTTTACGTTTTTTATGACAATTATTAATTTTAACGGTAACTAATTTCAGCCAATTCCCTACAGAAAAATATCTTTTTCCAGATAAAAAACCATACAAATGATGTTTCACTAACTTTTTTTCTTTAACGCTAGGTCTCGATGATAAAAGTGAAAAATTTTTGTAAACTTGCATACTATCTGCGTTAATTATTTCACCATTGATTTTTTTTGCTAATCTAATAGCTAGTTTAGATTTACCAGACGCAGTAGCTCCTGCCAACAGAATTATTTTTTTTTGCAATTTATTTTATTTTGACACCTAAGTATCTTCTGCGATTATTATTATCAATTATAGAAAGTAGAAGATTCTTATCGCCTTTTTTTAGCATTCTTGTCACTACATTTTCAAGATCTGAAGCATTTGTGATTTGAACTCTTTTTGCTTCTATAATTATATCATTTACTTTTAATAATCCATTTAAAGGACTCTTGTTTGAAATTTCTGTTATCACAACGCCTTTTGTAATTTTTAAACTTCTTGAGCTTATATCTTTTTCATTTACTTCTCTAACAGTAATTTTTAAATTCTCGATTTCAAATTCTTCACTTTTTTTAGGTTTAGATTTTTTTTCTTTAAATTCATCGGATGACTCGAGTCTTCCTAGTTTTAAGTTTTTTGAAATAAGTTTTTTATTTCTCCAAATTTTAACTTGTACGTTTTTACCCACTTTTGTATTAGCAACTACCTTTGGTAATGTTCTCATAGTATCAATTTTTTTTCCATCAAACTCTAAGATTATGTCTCCTGCTTTTACACCAGCTTTATCAGCAGGACTTTTTTCACCTACGCTAGCAATCAACGCACCTTCTGCCTTTTTTAAACCTACTGCTTCAGCAATTTCTTTTGTAACATCTTGAATTCTAACTCCGAGCCAACCTCTTCTGGTCTCACCGTAGTTAATTAATTGATCTATAACTTTGGCAGCTGCGTTTGCTGGTATAGCAAAACCAATTCCGATTGAACCAGATCTTCCTGGAGCAATTATTGCTGTATTAATTCCTACTACTTCCCCGCTCAGATTGAATAATGGTCCTCCAGAATTACCTTGGTTTATAGAAGCATCAGTTTGTATGAAATCATCATATCGGGTCATACCTATATCTCTGTTTCTTGCAGATACAATTCCTGAAGTTACGGTACCACCTAAACCAAAAGGATTCCCTATCGCAACAACCCAATCACCCACTCTGGCTTTGTCTGAGTCTCCAAATTTTACTGGAGAAAATTTGTCACTTGTTTGCATTTTTAAAACTGCAATATCCATATAAGGATCAGCACCTACAACTTTGGCTTTATACTCCTTAGAATTAACTTTGATAAGAATATCATCTGCATCAGCAATAACATGGTTATTTGTTATTACTATTCCATTTTCTTTAATGATAAAACCAGAACCCAAAGAAGATGCTTTTCGCTCTGTAGGTCTTTGAAAATCTTTAAACATTTCCTCAAAAGGGGAGCCGGGTGGGAATTGAAAAGGAAATTGATTTGATGTTGTTTTAACAGTTTGAGTAGTAGAAATATTTACTACTGAGGGCATCAATTTCTCAGCTAAATCAGCAAAGGAACTAGGTACTGAGTTCGCATTTTTTAAAAAACTCAAGTTTAAAAGAAAAGTAATTATTAATATCTTTTTAAATATTTGCATTTAATATCTTATTAACCAAATTATTATAAATCCAATAATAATAAATATAGCTCCAGTTTTTCTGAGTGTTTTTTCTCTAGTGTTTTTTATTAATTCTAACATATTTTTAATTTTTGACGGGAAAATGGCAATTAATAATCCCTCTATAAAAAAGATTAATCCTATAGCTGTTAATAATTCGCTCATCAATGAGCTAAATTATCTCTTTTTAATTGTTGGATTAACAGATTTTCCAAAGAATTTGAAAAATTCACTATCAGGAGACAATACTAAAGATGTTTCACCGCCTATCAAAGCTTTCTCATAGGCTTGCATAGCTCTATAAAATGCAAAAAATTGAGGATCTCGACCAAATGCATCGGCAAATATTTTATTTCTTTTACCATCTCCCTCACCTTTCATGATCTCCGACTTCTTATTTGCGTTGGCTAAAATTACTGTTACGTCTTTATCTGCGGTAGATCTTATTTTCTGTGCAATTTCAGCTCCTTGTGCTCTAAATTCTTTTGCCTCTCTCTCTCTTTCAGTTTGCATTCTTTTATAAATCGCCTCACTATTAGCTGGTGGCAAGTCAGCTCTTTTAATTCTTACATCCACTATTTCTATTCCGAAATTCTTAGCTTCGTTATTTACATCATTTTGAATTATTGCCATTTGTTTTGCTCTATCTGTAGATAACAAAGTTGCTAACTCTTGTTTTCCTAAAACACCTCGGATTCTTGAGTTTATAATTGTCGACAGTCTAGATCTTGCTACTCTCTCATTGCCAACTGAAATATAAAACTTAAGAGGATCTACAATCTTAAATCTAGCAATCGCATCAACTATTAATCGTTTTTGGTCAGCAGCTATAACTTCCTCTGGCGCATTGTCTAAATTTAAAATTCGTCTGTCTAAATAAACAACGTTTTGAATAAAAGGCAATTTAAAATTCAATCCTGCTTTTGTTACAATCTTTTTTGGATCACCAAATTGTAGAACAATTGCTTGGCTTATTTCTTGCACGACGAAAATAGATTGAAATATAACAACACCAACAATTATCAAAACTGGGATAAAAAATTTACCTAATCTCATTAATTAGTGCCTCCTGATTTTTTTAGCTCTGGTAGTGGTAAGTAAGGTACAACTCCAGATCCTGACTCTTTATCTATAATAACTTTATCAATATCTGCTAAAACTTTTTCCATAGTCTCTAAATACATTCTTTCTTGTGTAACTTGTTTGGCATCTTTATATTCATTGTAAATTGCTAAAAATCTACTAGCTTCACCTTCAGCTTTGGCAACTACCTCTTTCTTATATGCTTCAGCTTGTTGTAAAACTTGTTCTGCTTCACCCCGAGCTCTTGGAATCACGTCATTGGCATATGCTTCCGCCTCATTTTTTGATCTTTCTCTATCCGCCCTTGCTGCTTGAACATCTCTAAATGCATCTATAACTTGTGCCGGCGGGTCTGCTTGTTGAGTTTGAACTTGAGTGATCTGAATGCCTGAATTGTATTCATCTAAAATTTGTTGCGTAATTTCCTGAACTTCAACCTCTATGTTCGATCTTCCCTCTGTTAAAATAGTTTGAATTTCATTTTTTGCAATTACTTCTCTCATAGCAGTTTCTGATGTTGCTTTAACAGTTTCTACGGGACTTTGAATATTAAAAAGAAATTTTCCTGCATCTTTTATCACCCAAAATACAGAGTAATTTATATCTACGATATTTTCATCGCCAGTTAACATTAAACTTTCCTCCGGTACGTTTCCTACACCAGATGATCTACCGCTATCACTAGCTGGTCTAAATCCTACATCCACTCTATTAACTTTTGTAACCTTTGGTGTTAACACTCTCTCGAAAGGCATAGGAAAATGATAATGTAATCCTGGTTGAGTTGTGTTTATAAATTTACCAAACCTAAGAACTACTCCTTGCTCGTCAGGTAATACCCTATAAAGTCCACTAGCGATATAAAGTAAAAGAATAATCAAAAGTCCTAAAATAATTGGTCTTGAACCTCCAGATTTTCCACCAGAGAATTTGTTTATTGTTTTTTGGAGGTTTTTGATTACATCATCTAAATTAGGTGGCTCTTTTCTAGTTCCAGATCCATTGCCATTTGAACTTCCGCCTGGATTAGAACCCCAAGGAGATTGATTAGAGAAGATTTTGTCTTTAAAACTCATGACACTTTATATAGTGACTTTTAACCTAAAAACAAGTTAAGAAGGAGCGCTAAATTGACTATATATAACTATTAGAAACTAAAACAATGAGCCAAAAACCACCTCCAAAGCAGTTTATTAAAACACCAATTAATGGAACTAAATTTACCTTACTTGTTTCTAGCGCAAAAGGAGGGGTTGGAAAATCAACAGTTGCAGTTAACCTTGCTTTTGCCTTACAAAATATCGGATTTAAAATTGGAATATTAGATGCTGATGTTTACGGTCCATCATTACCAAAATTAATTAATTTAAATGAAAAACCAAAAAGTGAAGATGGTAAAGCAATGATTCCAATTGAGAGGTATAATGCTCAATGTATGTCTATGGGTTTTTTAGTTGATGAACAAACACCGATGATTTGGAGAGGTCCTATGGTTATAAGCGCAATCAAAACTATGACACAAAAAGTTTTATGGAAAGATAGAGATGTAATTATAATAGATATGCCTCCAGGCACAGGAGATACTCAATTAACATTTGCTCAAGAAGTAAAAGTTGATGGGGCAATCATTGTTTCAACTCCACAAGACTTAGCTTTACTTGACGTAAAAAGGGGTATTCAAATGTTTGATAAAACTGGAGTTAAGATTTTAGGTTTAATAGATAACATGAGTTACTTTAAAGGCGATGATGGTAAAGAATATAAAATTTTTGGTGAAAGTGGAGTTGAAAAAACTGCTAAAGAATTTGATAAAGAATTTTTAGGAAATCTGCCAATACATCAAGATTTAAGAAAATCAGCTGATGATGGTAAACCTTTAACACATTCAAACCCCAATCATGAAGTGTCTAAGTTATTTAAGGTAATGGCTGAAAAAATTAAACAATCTTTTCATTAAAATCAAAAGAAGTCATCAACTCATTCCATTCTCTTTTTGAGAGACCAGAACTCTCATAATCAACTTTTTCACCTTTAGCCATCAGTTGAATAACTTTCTTTCCTTTAGCTGAAACATGAACTGCTCCTATTCTATAATCTAAAAAAGCGGCATGAGATATTGGTACCCATTTTTTAACAGTATCTAACATTGTTTCAGCATAGACTCTTATCTCATATTGAGCGTGACTATCGGCTCTTAAAAATAAAAAGTTTAATAAATTTAATAAATCTGTTTTCCAATACCATTGCGTATAAGAATTTAATGTTAAATTCATTCTCGCTAGCTCTCTAGCGAGACCTGCTTTGTTTTCATCTATAGTTGTACCGTCAAATCTTTCGTTAAGCATTTTTTCATAGTTATCGTATGTTCTTGTTGCATCTTCTTTTAAGATTTTTAAAACTTCGTCAGCTTGCTCACCGGTGATTAGGTCACCTCTTCCCTGCCTATTTGAAGTTGATTGAGCAGACAATTGTTCTTTGGAAGGAATATAAAATTCTTTATCTAAAATAGAATATCTGGCTGAATATTCGTTTACGTTAGCAGTTCGGTGTCTAATCCATTGACGAGCTATAAATATTGGGAGTTTGACATGGTATTTAATTTCACACATCTCAAAAGGGGTAGAGTGCCAATGCCTCATTAAATATTTTATCAAACCTTCATCAGTTGAAACTTTCTTTGTTCCTTTTCCATAAGAAACTCTCGCAGATTGGACAATTGAACTGTCGTCACCCATGTAATCTATAACTCTTATAAATCCATGGTCTAAAACTGGAAGAGCTTCATAGAGAATTTTTTCTAATGCAGGTGAAGTTACCCTTTTGGTCTCATTTTTTTGAGATTGTTGATCAGATATTTCCTTTTTTTGCTCTAGTGTTAATTTCATTTTGAATAAACTTATTGAATCTATTTAAAAGAGTTTTATATTAATAGTGTTGGTTTTCCAACTATGACGATAAACGAATTTCGTAATAAACATTACGGACGTGGGGGCAGTACCCACCACCTCCACCATTTACAACTTACGGGGGTGAATTAGGATCGACGGGTGTCTAAAGGCTATTCTTTCGTACGAGATGGTTCCGACGTAACGGGCCAATTTACAAATGCTAACGAAAGTTATGCACTTGCTGCTTAATTAACTTAGTTAATTAAGTCACGGGGTTTGGGGCACCTGGCAACAGAACGCCCCTTTTAAATTATGATTAAAAAGGATCTTGGTTGGCGTTTTGAAAATTCCTATGTAGAACTTCCGAATACCTTATTATCTAAATTGAAACCTACACCCGTCAAATATCCTGAGTTAATTATTTTTAATTATGAATTATCCAAAGCACTTGGATTAGATATTTCTGGGGTTAGTGAAAATGAACTTGCCTCAATATTTTCTGGAAATGAATTGCCTACAGGGTCTGAAACAATTGCTCAAGCATATGCTGGTCATCAATTTGGGCATTTTACTATTTTAGGTGACGGTAGAGCTCTTATGTTAGGTGAACATATTACAAAAGATAATAAAAGACTAGATATTCAATTTAAAGGATCAGGTTTAACTCCATATTCAAGAAATGCAGACGGCAGAGCATCTTTAGACTCTATGTTAAGGGAATATTTAATTAGCGAATGTGTATATAATTTAGGAATTCCAACTACAAGAAGTTTATCAGTTGTAAAAACTGGGGAAAACGTAATTCGAGAAACAAATTTAGATGGTGGTATTTTAACTCGCGTCGCGTCTAGCCATATAAGAGTTGGAACTTTCCAGTTTGCTTTAGTGAGTCAAAACCAACAAAATCTAAAACCTTTATTTGATTATACAATTAAGCGTCATTACCCAAACTTAATAAATTCTACATCTGCTCCATTAAAATTTCTTGAAAATGTTTTAGATAAACAAATAGATTTAATTTGTAATTGGATGAGAGTTGGTTTCATTCATGGAGTGATGAATACTGATAATATGACAATATCAGGTGAAACTATTGATTATGGTCCCTGTGCTTTTATGGATAGGTATGATCCAAACACAGTTTTTAGTTCAATAGATAATTACGGCAGATATTCATTTTTTAATCAACCAAGAATAGCTAAATGGAACTTAGAGAGATTTGCTGAATCTTTACTTCCTTTAATTAGTAAAGATAGTGAAAAATCTATAGAAAAAGCTACTGAAGTTTTAGAAGAATTCTCAGATAAATATAAAAAAAAATGGCTGACAATGATGAAAGGTAAATTAGGTTTGTTTGGCGATGAAAAACATGATGAACAATTAATTTTTGATTTGTTAAACTGGATGCATAAAAATGAAGTTGATTACACTAATACTTTTTGTCACTTAATGAATGAATTAAGTAATGATAATGAAGTTTATAGAGACAAATATTTTATTGAATGGAGAAAAAAGTGGAAAGACAGAACTGAATTAAATAATGCTTTTGCAAATAAGTCTTTAGAAATGATGAAAGTATCCAATCCACTAGTTATACCAAGAAACCACCTTGTGGAAGATGTCTTAAAAGATGCAACTAAAAATCAAGATCTTTTTAAAATGCGTGAATTATTAAGTGTTGTTAGAAAACCAAGAGAACATATGAATCTACTTAGAAAGTATCAGTCTTTACCTAAAAAAGAATCGAAAAAATATGTAACTTACTGTGGCACTTAAAAAATTATAATAAGTACTTGTCACCTAGATAGAAGAGAAGTCCAATACATATTCCTAATAATATCCAATATAAATTATCACGAATCATGCAACAAATTTATGTAAATTTGGTTTAAAATAATTTGGTCCCTTCATAACTTTGCCTTTATCATTGTAAATTGGTTTGCCATCTTCTCCTAGTTTGCTCATATTTGATTTTTGAACCTCATTAAAACAACGGTCTAAATCTATTCCAAATGCATGACCTGCTCCATAAGTCACATATAGAATGTCTGTCAATGCATCTGCGACTTCTTTAATATCATTTTTTTCTACAGCTTCTTTTAGTTCGGACAACTCCTCTCTAATTAAATCAAGTCTTAAATTCACTATCTTTTCTTCAGGAAAGCTAGCTTTTGTCATTACTTTCTGCCCAAAAGTTTCCATAAACTTTTTTACACTTTCAAAGTTGGTCATATTTTCTCCATATAAATTTTATAATTTAAGTGTATTATATCAAAGAATCAAAAATGAAATATAGAATTGAACACGACAGTATTGGAAAAATCAAAGTGTCTGGTGATAAGTATTGGGGTGCATCCACAGAAAGATCTAATAAATATTTCAATATTGGTGATTTTCTAGTAAGACCAATTGTAATTCATTCGATTTCAATTATTAAAAAAGCTGCAGCAATTGTAAATACTAAAAATAAAGATCTATCACCTAAATTATGCAGATACATTGTCAAGGCTTCAGAAGAGGTAATTAAAGGAAAGCATGATAGTCACTTTCCTCTTAAAGTTTGGCAAACAGGTTCTGGAACTCAAACAAATATGAATGTAAATGAGGTTATTGCTAATAGAGCTATTCAAATGATGGGTGGAAAAATGGGCACAAAAAAACCAGTTCACCCGAATGATCATGTAAATAAATCTCAATCAACAAATGATGTTTTTCCAACAGCTATGCATATTTCTATAGCTATAAAGACAACTAAAAAGTTATTACCGTCTCTTAAATTATTAGAAAAGGAATTAGGAAAAAAAGCAAGAGAATTTAAAAATATTGTTAAAGTTGGAAGAACTCACCTGCAAGATGCTACTCCTTTAACTCTTGGTCAAGAATTTTCAGGCTACCAATCTCAGCTTAATAAATGTATTTCGAGAATAGAGGGAGCGCTTAAAGAAATTTATTTTTTAGCCCAAGGTGGAACTGCAGTTGGTACTGGATTGAATACAAAAAAAAATTTTGATAAAAAAATAATCAAAGAGATTAGTAAAATTACTAAATTACCGTTTAAGCCTGCGAAAAATAAATTTGCTGCTTTGGCGGCACATGATGAAATTGTAAATTTTTCTGGATCATTAAATACTACAGCTGTGTGCTTAATGAAAATTGCTAATGATATTAGATTTTTAGGTTCAGGTCCTAGAGCAGGATACGGTGAATTGATTCTGCCATCAAACGAACCAGGATCCTCTATAATGCCAGGCAAAGTTAATCCTACTCAATCAGAGGCAGTTACAATGGTATGTGTCAAAGTAATTGGAAATCACAATGGTATTACAATGGCTGGTTCACATGGTCACTTCGAGTTAAATGTTTTCAAACCTCTAATAATTCACAATATTTTACAATCAATAGAGATTATGAGCGATTCTGCAAAAACATTTAGTTTGTATTGTGTCAAAGGAATAAAAGCTAATAAAAAAAGAATTAAAGATCTTTTGGACAAGTCCTTAATGTTAGTTACAGCTCTCACACCAAAAATTGGGTATGACAAAGCCGCAAAAATTGCAAAAGCTGCACATAATAATGGTACCACTTTAAAGTTTGAGGTAATTAAATCAGGTGTTTTAAATGAGAAAGAATATAATAAGATTATGAGTCCTATTAAAATGACTAGACCAAAATAAATTAAATCAAATTTAAAATAAATTCAGAAACTTTATTTTTATTAAACATTTTAAAAAACCCCTCATTAATTAAATATTTTTCGAAACTCTCTTCATAATATTTTATATCTTCTTCTTTAATAGCATAATCACTATCGTAATTTATTTTTTCAATACTAATCTTTTTATTATAAAGATTTATAGATCCTTTAATATCTACATTAATTAATTTTTTTTGGAATTTTTGGTTTATCGAAAATTTTTTTAAAAGTTCTTCTTTGTTATTAATGGTTATCTGACACAAGAAATTTAAACGTGGAAATTCTTCTATAAGTAAGCTGTCTCCTTTACAATTAATTTTATTTTTTAAAATATTAATATTTTTACTAAAGATAATTCTTCCATGAGCTAAAGATATATCTGCAACATAATTATCAATGATGCCTGTAAAAAATTTATCATTTTTATAATTTATCTTAAGATCTCCATTAAACTTTTTAAATATTTCTTTATTATTTAAAATAGTGTTTAAATTTATTGAATTTATCAAACTTTCTTTAAATTCTTTAACAGTTATTGCAGCGCTCAATTTAAAAAAAGGGTTGTATTTAATTAAAGAGTCAAAAGAAAATTTTAAGTCCTTGCTTCTAAAATTAGAATTTTTAATTTCTAATTCGTTTTCATTTAAAGCAAATTCAAATTTAACGATATTTTTTAATAAATTAATTTTCGATGAACCCTCTACTAATTTTTCAGATGTTTTTGATTTTAAATTAAAAATTGCTTTTATTCCAATATTTGGAAAATAAGCAATTATTTCATTTTTATCTTTAAAAATTACCTTAAATTTTCTTTTAAATAAATTACCTGAGATATGATTTTTTTTAAAACTATAATTTGAGAAGTTCAACTCGATAACTTCAAAGATCTTTTTATTATCTTTTTCAAAGCTAACATCTAATTTTTTAATTCTAAATTTATTATTTTGTTTTTGAAAAAATTTGATAAGATTTTTTATATCTCTGATATCTAAAATCACTTTGTTTCCGTTTAAATAAATTTTTGAAGAACTTATATTTTTAAAATCATAGATATTTTTGATTTTCAAAAATATTACAATTTGATCGGTCTTAAAATTGATTGTCTCGTCTTGAACTTTTAAAGTAGCTTGTTCAATTGATAAATTTGGGTAAGGAAATACATTATAATTTATATTATCAAAATTCTTTAAGTCCAAATTATAATTTTTTTTAATAAATTCTTTAATTATTTCACTTTTTTTTTCATATTTTATAAATTTAGGTATCAATAGAAAAGATGTTATTGAAATAAGAAAAATTAATAATAAATACCTTAAAAAGAAAAAAAATTTAAAAAGTTTCAAATACTTACTGTGAATATTTTTATAAATCTTATTAATCATTTTTAAATTTTTATAACTAGTGTATAAATGACAATTTCCAGTATGAATAACATAGATAAATTAATTGATAACTTAAACAAAGAGCAAAAAGAAGCAGTTCTAAATACTGAAGGACCTAATCTCATTGTTGCTGGAGCAGGATCGGGAAAAACTCGAGTTTTAACTACGAGGCTTATACATATTATTAATCAAAAAAAGGCATGGGCTAATCAAATATTATGTGTGACTTTTACAAATAAGGCAGCAAAAGAAATGCAAAGTAGAGTCATGAATTATATCAAAGGAAATAATAATGCAGTACCTTGGTTAGGCACCTTTCACTCTATTAGTGTTAAATTTTTAAGAAGGCATGCAGAAGCTTTAGGTTATAAAAGTAATTTTACTATTTTAGACACAGACGATCAAAAAAAGTTAATACGAAACATAGTTAAAGGAGAAGATTTAGATGCAAAAAAATTTTCTCCTCAGTTAATTATGTACCATATTGATCAATGGAAAAATAAAGGCTTTTTACCTAAAGATGTTAAAATCGAAAAATCAAGCTCAATAATAAAATCGATTTTAAAGGTGTATGAAATATATCAGCAGAAGATTAAAGATTTAAATGCATTTGATTTTGGCGATTTAATCTTATTTTGTGTTAAACTGTTTGAAGATCATCAGGATATTAAAGAAATTTATAAAAAAAATTTCAAATATATACTTGTTGATGAGTTTCAAGATACCAACTTCATTCAAAATAAATGGTTAAATCTTCTAGTCAATAAAAATCAAAATATTTGTTGTGTTGGTGATGATGATCAATCAATTTATAGTTGGAGAGGTGCAGAAATAAAAAATTTTTTAACTTTTGATAAAATATATAAAAATTGTAAAATATTTAAGCTTGAACAAAATTATAGATCAACAAAAAATATTCTACAAATAGCCTCTACTTTAATTTCAAACAATTCTAATAGGGTTGGAAAAAAATTATGGTCATCGGCTATTCAAGGTGAGCCGGTAAAGTTAAATTGCTATAAAAGTGGTAAAGATGAGGCGCAAGGTGTAAGTGATATAATTGAGCATAATTTGAAGAGTAAATATTCTTTAAATGATGTATCTATTTTGGTAAGAGCAATTTATCAAACTAGAGAATTTGAAGAGAGATTTCTCCAAGTAGGAATAGGTTACAGAGTTTTAGGTGGTATAAAGTTTTATGAAAGAGCAGAAATTAAGGATGCTGTCTCATACCTAAGAATAATAAATCAAAAATATGATGATTTAGCTTTGGAAAGAGTAATTGGAGTTCCAAAAAGAGGTGTTGGAGATAGTACGCTTAAACAAATTTATTTATATAGTAACCAAAATAAAATTTGCTTGGAGGATTCTATATTAAAAATGATCGAACAAAATTTATTTAAACCAAAAATAAAAGCTTCTCTTAAACAACTTATAAATATTATTTATAAATGGCGAAAAGACTTCATTAAAATGAAGCATTATGATTTGCTTAAAGTAGTTTTAGATGAGTCAGGTTACTCTGCAATGTTAAAGAATAAAAAAGATTTAGAAAATGAAAATAAATTGGAAAACTTAAAAGAACTATTAAGAGCTATGCAAGACTATGACAGCCTTCAAAGTTTTTTAGAACATGTTGCTTTAGCTACTTCTATAGACCAAGAATGGGACGGGGCAAAAGTCAACCTAATGACAATGCACGCGGCGAAAGGATTGGAATTTGACGTGGTTTTTCTTCCAGGTTGGGAGGAAGGACTTTTTCCTCATCAAAAATCTCTTGAAGAAAAAGGAGATTTTGCTTTAGAGGAAGAAAGAAGGTTAGCTTATGTTGGTATAACAAGAGCAAAGAGAGAAGCTTATTTATCTTTTGCGATGAAAAGGGCATATCATGGAGATTGGATTGATGCTTTACCATCAAGATTTATTAGTGAAATACCTGAAGATGGGGTTCAAAGAAATGATATAAATTTTGATAAAGAGGTTGAAGATTTTGAATTTAATCAAGATAACTCAATTGAATTTGAGGATGGCTATAGAAGTCCAGGTTGGGATAGGTATAAAAAAAATAAAATGATTAAATGGAAAAAATAAATAGATTAAAAAAATTAATAAATTTTTTTAATTTAGATGGATACATAATTCCAAAAAATGATGAATTTTTTAGTGAATTTACATCTGAGAATAAAGATAAATTAAAATATATAACTAAATTCTCGGGATCTTTTGGTTTTGCTATCATATTAAAAAAGAAATGTTATTTATTTGTTGATGGTAGATATACACATCAAGCAAAGCTACAAAGTGGTAAGTTTTTTAATATCATAACTATTCCAAACGAAATGCCATCAAAAATATTCAAAATGCAAAAATTAAAAATAGGCTATGATCCAATGCTACATACAAAAAGAAATTTAAGCTTATTATTTAATAAAACTAAATGTAAATTGATTCCTTTAAAGGAAAATCTTATTAAAAAAATTTGGAATAATAAAAATCATAGATTCTCAAAAAAATTTGATATTCTTCCCAAAAAAGCTTTTGATCAAGGCTATAAATTTAAAATAAAAAAGTTGATTAAAGTTTTAAGTAAAAAAAAGATAAATGCTCAATTTGTATCCTCAAGTGAAAATATTGCCTGGTTGTTAAATATAAGAGGTAAAGACTCAGATTTTACACCGATACCAAATTCATACTTATTTATTGATATAAATGGAAATATCTATTTCTTTTGTGATCCTAATAAAATTGATAAATCTTTTAAAAGTAAATTTAAGAATATTTCATTTGTAAATATTAATTTAATAAGTGATTTTTTGTTTAAACTGAAAAATAAGAAAGTATTAATAGACAGCTCTACTTGCTCAGTATTTTTTGAAAATCTTATTGAAAAAAAAAATAAAATTTTTAAATTCGGCGACCCCATTTACTCTTTTAAGTCCATAAAATCAAAAACAGAAATTAAAAATATAAAAAAGTCTCATATATTTGACGGGGCAGCATTAACAAAATTTTTATTTTGGGTAAAAAATAATTATTTGAAGAGATCAATTGATGAGATTAGTGCAGAAAAAAAATTATTAGAGTTTAGAAAGAAAAATAAAACTTTTAATTTTTTAAGTTTTCCTACAATTTCTGGATCTGGTCCCAACGGAGCAATTATTCATTATAGAGTTTCTAAAAAAACCAATAGAAAACTTAGAAGTGGAGATATTTATTTAATTGACTCGGGAGGACAATATAGTTTTGGTACAACTGATGTTACGCGCACAATTTCATTAAATAATAAAAGTAAGAGAGTAAAAGAAATATTTACAAGAGTACTGAAAGGACATATTTCAGTTGCAAATTTTAAAATAAAAAAAAATTCTTCAGGTTCAAACATTGATACTGTTGCAAGAAAATCGCTTAAAGAAATAAATTTAGACTACGCTCATGGAACTGGTCACGGGGTAGGCTATTTTTTAAATGTCCATGAAGGACCCCAAGCTATATCTAAAAAAAATAAAGTGATTTTAAAAAAAGGAATGGTCATTTCAAATGAGCCTGGATATTATGAAGTTGGTAAATTTGGAATAAGAATTGAAAATTTAGTAAATATAGAAAAAAATAAATCTAAGTTATTTTTTAATAATTTGACATTAGCTCCTATCGATAAGAGTTTGATAGATAAGACACTGCTTAAAAAAGAAGAGGTAAATTGGCTTAATAAATATCATAAAAATGTTTATGAAAATTTGAAGTTTTTTATGAATAAATTAGAATTAAAAGAGCTTAAGAGTGCTTGTTCAAAGATTTAAAGTTTTATACCAATCTATTTCTTTTAATATCTTAACATTTAATTTTTTAGCACTATCAATTTTTTTTTTTGTTGGTTTAGAATTTCCAACAACTAAAATGTTTAACTTTTTGGAAACAGACCCCAACACTTTACCACCATTATTTTCCACTATTGATTTTGCCTCAGATCTGCTCATTTTTTCAAATCCTCCAGTAAACATGATAGTTTTATTTGAAAACTTGCCTTCCCTGTTCTTGGTTTTAAAATCCTTTATGGTTAAAATTTGACAAAGTTTTTCTGTAATCTCAATATTTGTTTGATTAGAAAAAAAATTGTTCAAAGACACAATTTGTGTTTCTCCTATTCCATCTAATTCAATTAAACTTGATAAGACTTTTTGTCTATTTGTATTTTTTTTTAAATCTAAAAAATTGTTAATTGATTTAAAAAAACTAGCTAATATTTTAGCATTTTCTTGGCCTATATGTCTTATTCCAAGACAAAAAATGAATCTTTCAAATTCAATAAATTTTGATTTTTCTATCGCTTTTTTTAAATTATTTATTGAAAGTTCTCCCCAGCCTTCTAATTTTTTGATTTTATTGAAATTCAAATCATAAATGTCATGCGGTCTGTTTATAAGTTTTAAATCCCAAAATTTATCAATAACCTTTTTGCCTAGTCCGTCAATATTTAAAGAGTCTTTTGAAACGATATGCTTTAGTTTCTCCTTTGCAATATAATCACATTCATAATCTTTTACACATCTTCTAACTGCATCCTCTTTTTGCGTTGATTTACTCAATTCTTTAATTGTGGGTGAACCACATAAACATTTTTTCGGAAATTCGAATTTTTTTGATGATTTTTCTCTTTTGGTGATATCTACTGATACAACTTGTGGAATTACATCGCCTGCACGCTGGATTTGAATAATATCTCCTATCCGAATATCTTTTCTTCTAATTTCATCTTCGTTGTGTAAAGTGGCATTTGAAACAACTACTCCTCCTACTGTGACTGGATCAACTTTTGCTACAGGCGTTATTGCTCCAGTTCTTCCAACTTGAATTATAATATCTTTTACTTTAGTTAAGGCCTTTTCAGCAGAAAACTTATATGCAACAGCCCATCTTGGAGAGTTAGAAGTATTACCTAATCTAAGCTGCAATTCTATGTCATTAACTTTGTAGACAAGACCATCTATATCATAATCTAAGGAGGATCTTATAGTGTCTACATATGTATGTTGTTTTTCTATTTCGTCTAAATGTCTTATTTGTTTACTCAATGGATTAATTGAAAAACCCCAATTACTAATTTTTTTTAAAAACTCTGATTGTTTTTTAAATTTCATCGGTTCGATTAAGCCAAATCCATATGCAAAATACTTTAAGGGTATTTTAGAGGTTTCTTTTGGGTTTTTTTGTCTTAAAGATCCACCTGCAGCATTTCTTGGATTAGCAAAACTAATCTTTAAATTATTAAAATCTTTTTTACCTATATAAATTTCGCTTCTAACCTCTAATATTTTTGGAATATCGTTACCTTTTAATTTTTGTGGTATCTTTTTAATAGTTTTGAGATTTTCCAATATATCTTCACCAATTTCACCATCTCCTCTTGAGAGACCTTTTACTAGTAATCCATTTTGATAAATCAATGTAGCTGATATACCATCTATTTTAGGCTCAGCAATTAATTCAATATTTCTATCTTTAAAATTAAGAAAATTTTTTATTTTATCTACAAAATCGTTCATATCTTTTTTATTGAAGGCATTTGATAGTGACAACATGGGTTTTAAATGTTTGATTTTTTTAAACTTATTTGTTGGCGGTGCACCAACAATTTTACTTAAGTTAAGTTTTTTTAAAAATGAATGTTGTTTTTCTAATTTAAATATCTCTTTTTTTAAATCATCATATTCTGAGTCTGATATTTCAGGATTGTCATCACTAAAATAAAACTTGTTATGCCTCTTGAGTAATTCAATCTTTTTTTTATATTTACTGACTATTTTAGACTTATCATCCATTTTTATTTAATTTTTTTCAATATCTTTTTCAAAAAATTTTCATCTTTATTGACCGTCTTTTTTTGAATAATCTTATATTCTTTGTTTAAAACTTTGTAAGATTGTTTAAACCATTCACTAGAATTGTAGTTATAACCTAAAATAGATGCATATTTTTTTGCCTCTGGTTCTAATCCTAAATAATAATGTATTTCAACTAAACGATGAAGAGCCTCCTCTATAAAAACTGTTTCTTGATATTTATCTACTATATTTCGTAATCTATTAATCGCAGGAACCCATTTTTGTGTTTTAATATAATGTTTAGCAATGAATAATTCTTTAGCTGCAAGTTGATTTTGAATTAAATCTTTTTTAAATCTTAAATCAATAGCGTAGTCTGAGTTTGGATATTTTTTTATAAAAAAATCGATTTTTTCAGTAGCTTTTAATAATGGTTTTAAATCTTTTTTCTCATCTGATATCTGTTCATAGTAAATAATTGACATCAAATAGTGAGCGTAAATAATATTTTTATCTGCTGGATATTTTCTTAAATATCTTTCTAAATTTTCAATGGCTTGATCGTACAAATTAATTCCATAAAGAGAATAACTCGACATAATAGATGCCTTAGCCGCATATTCTACGATTTCAAAATTTAATTCAGCCTCAGAAAATTTTTTATTGGCATAAAAATAGTCACCTTTTTCAAAAGCTTGAAAACCTTCTGAATAAACTTGATATGGATCTACTTGATTTTTTAAATTATATTCTAATTCATCTTTTTTGGAACATGAATATAAAGTTAAAATCACCATAAAAACTAAAAAATATTTTTTCAACATATGTTAAATTAATAACAAATTAATTCGAAATGGTAAATTTTAATGATTTTAAGCGTTAACCGCTAATTTTGTCGAGTGATTTAAACTAATCTTTGTAGGCAATTCAGCTTGATCAAGTTCTATTTCTTTTGTAGCAAAATTTTGTTTCATTAGTTTTTTAAGAAAAGTGTTTGTTAGTTCATGACCACCGCCGTAGCAAATCACTTTGCCTAGAATTCTGTAACCTGATAACAAGAAATCACCAGCTAAATCTAAAATTTTATGGTTTACAAATTCTTTATCATTTCTTAAACCTTCTTTATTCATAATTTTATTATCTGTAACGACTATCGCGTTATCAAGAGTGCCTCCCTTAGCCAAACCATTCTTTTTTATTTTTTCAATGTCTTCGAATAAGCAAAAAGTTCTAGAATGATAGATATCTTCCAGATTATTTTCAGAAAAGTTAACAATATTTTTTTGTTTTCCAATTATTGGATTTTTATAGTCAATTTGAAAATTTACTGTAAAATCATTGTTACTTGGCTCTATAGAAATTTCTCTATCTTTGTCTGCAAATTCAATTTTTTCTAAAATCTTTAAATATTTCCTTTTTTTATTTAATACTTTTGTTCCAATAAGATTTATTCCTTCAATAAAATCTTTAGAAGATCCATCCATAATCGGAACTTCAGCACTATCAATTTCAATAGTTAAGTTATCAATGCCTGTTATATAAAGTGCTGCTAACAAATGCTCAACTGTTGAAACTTTTTGACCATAAGAGTTCTCTAAAGTAGTACAAAGTTTGGCAGATGTTACGTTGTTATAATTAGCTTCAATAATGTTATTAGTATCTAAATCTACACGTTTGAATATAATTCCTTGGTTTTCTGATCCAGGAATCAACTTTATAAATGTTTTTTTTCCTGAGTGAAGTCCTATGCCCTCAAATTTTATACTTTTTGCTAGTGTTTTTTGACAAATTTCTTTCATCAGAAGTTTATACAGAATTAAAAATAAATGATTAAAACAACAAATGTTTCAAAAAAAAACAGAAAATTATTCAAAAACGAAGCGAAAAAACCTAGAAATTAAAGAATATTTTTTGTGCTTTATAGGAATTGCCTCCTTTTTCCATCCATAAGAAGCAATATTTGCTACATTTAAGATTGTTTTATCCATTGAAAAGTCATCTATTAATTTCAATTCAAGGCTTTTCTCTCCAGAAAGATAAATTTTAAAGTCTTTTTCGAAATTATCTCCAATTAATTTATCATCAATGCTTAAGTAAATTCTAACCAACTTTTCCTTAAAAGATGTTATATTTATATTTTTGTGAAATATTATGTCAGATAATTCCTCAATTCTAGCATTAGCGATATCTTTTATTAAATTTTTTTTTATCTTTCTAAAGTTAATATTCTTAAAATATTCTATCTCTAAATTTTCCTCTTTTTCAATATTATTCTGAAAAGGTTTTTTTGATAAGAATTTTTCAACCATATTTATATCAAGTGAACAAACTTTTTTTATATCTTTTAAAATTATATTTGTACCAAATTTATAGTTTTCAATATATTTTAAAGAAGAATTTTCAAAATAAAAAATATTAGAATGCTCTTTTGAGATTTTAATTTTAAAAAAAGTATCTATATTATTTTCTTTTTCAATAAGTTGAGTACCTTCAATAAAATTCCTTGCAAATATTCTTTTTATTTCTATATTATTTTTATTAAATAAATACTCTATATTTTTATGCTGATGAATTGTTAGCGCTAGAAATGAAAGTTCGTGAATATAAAAATTTCCAAATAACCCGATTGGAAGATTCTCCAGAATTGTTCCATCTAAAACACTTTTTGTATTAAATATATGTAAAATTTTTTTATCTTTTTCAAATTTAGTAACTAATGATCTCAAGTCATTTATAATATATGAAATATTTTCTTTTAAAATTTGGGATCCATTCATCCTTTTATGTCCAGAGATATTAATATAATTTAGATCAACATCACCTAATATAATAATTGCAGTTTTAAAAACACAACTCAATTTGTTTTCAATTTTTTCAATATTTTTTTTAATTATTTGAAATGATGCATTTGAATTGGTGAATTTTTTTTCTATAATTCCTTCACTTGGAGTAATAATTTTTTCTATAATATTAAAGTTTTGATTTTCATTTTGTTCTACTGCAGCAAAAATATAATTAGAGTTATTTATTTCAATTACTAAACTAATTTTTTTTTTTTCCATAATCAATTCAATATTAATTGATGTTTAATTCTATAATCGAAAATATTATAATCTTGATAATTTTTATTTTTCATAAAAATTATCAAATTCTTTAAACTAACCTTATAATTTGAAACCGGTAATTTTATGATCTTACCATCGTCTAACAATAAATCCCATCTTTCTGACTCAAAAAAATAATAAGATTTAATTTTTTCTAATGGAAAACCAATACTTTTAATTTCTTTATAGAAATTATAAAAATTTTTACCATTTCCAAATACTGTAGGAAGACTCTCATAAATAGGCAAATTCTTATAGTTGACTACCTTTCCGTTATTAGAAATGTAATATTTTTTTTTTTTATTGTGTAAAACTGCTAAT
>CABYYE010000003.1 GCA_902523095.1 uncultured Pelagibacteraceae bacterium
TTTTTTTAAGCTGACTTTATATCTAAGATTTCCATCTTTAATTCTTACGTCTTTTACGTATAAATTAATAATTTCCTCCTCAAGAGACTTTTTAACAACTTCAACTTCTGGTAATTCTGGCATATAATTTATTTATGAAAAACACTATTCAAGATAAAACTAAACTAGTCAATTCTGTATTTACAAAAGTTTACAAAAAATATGATTTAATGAATGATTTAATGTCACTAGGAGTGCATAGAATTTGGAAAAATAAGTTTTTAGACTGGATGAATCCGCAATTAAATAATAGTTTGATTGATGTAGCGTCTGGTACAGGTGATATTGCGAAGCTTTTTTCTAATAGAATAAAAAACTCTGGAAATATAGTATGCCTTGAGCCTAATAAAGATATGTACAAAATAGGAAAAAATAATTTAAAGAAATTTTCGAATGTTAAATGGCATTTAGCATCAGCAGAAAAATTGCCTTTTAAAGATAATTCTTTTGACTTTTACTCAATTAGTTATGGTATGAGAAATGTTTCTGACATAAATTTGACTTTAAAAGAGGCTTTTCGAATTTTGAAACCTGGAGGACGATTTATGTGTTTAGAATTTTCAAAGATAAATAATGAAATTTTGAACTCTTTTTATCAAGAGTACTCAAAGATAATTCCAATAATTGGCAAATATATCGTGGGTTCCTCTAAACCTTACGATTACTTAATAAAAAGTATTAATGATTTTCACTCTCAGGAAGAATTAGAGGATCTAATTAAAAAAAATGGTTTTTACGAAGTAGAGTTTAGAAATCTCTCAGGTGGTATATCTGCTATACACTCCGGATGGAAAATTTAGATGTTCAATAGAGTTTTTCAATTATTTAAAATTGCAAGGAAATTGTCAACATCAGGTGCTGTAGATACTATTGACCAGTTGTACCAAGTGCCATTTGTTATTAAAATTTTTTTTAGTACTTTGTCATTAGGATCAAAAAGAAAAATAATTAATGATAACAAAAATCCAGGCGATAAGTTATGTATTGCCCTTGAAGGGATGGGAACAACTTTTATAAAGTTAGGACAATTTTTAGCAACAAGACCAGATATTATAGGTGATGATTTAGCAAAAAGTTTAGAGAAACTACAAGATAAGCTCCCTGCTTTTGATACTATTGACGCAAAAAAAATTATTAAAAAAGAAGTAGGTGAAAAACAGTTTGCGGATATAATTGAATTGAGTGAGCCAATAGCAGCTGCTTCAATCGCTCAAGTTCATATAGCTAAACTAAAATATCAGGATGGAGTTAAAAACGTAGCAATTAAAATTTTACGTCCAAACATAGAAAAATTATTCAATGAGGAGTTGGATGCGCTATTATTGTTCGCATATATAATCGAAAATTCAATTTCAAAAGCAAAAAGACTTAAGTTAGTCGAAGTTGTTCATTTGCTTCGAGAGATTACTAATATTGAAATGGATTTGCGTTTCGAAGCTGCGGCAGCGAATGAACTATATGACAATACAAAATATGACCAGGGTTTTAACGTTCCTCAAATTTATTGGAATTATACTTCAAGGAGAATTTTAACATTGGACAAGGTGGAAGGTATTTCTATTCGTGAACATGAAAAATTAAAAGAATATGGTATAAATTTAAAATTACTAGCTGAAAATTTAATACAACACTTTTTGAAACAAGCTGTGAGAGATGGTTTTTTTCATGGTGATATGCACCAAGGAAATCTATTTGTAGATAAACAAGGAAACATAATACCAGTTGATTTTGGTATTATGGGTAGATTAGATAAAAATAATAGAAAATTTTTGGCAGAAATTTTGTATGGTTTTATTCAAAGAGATTACGTTAAAGTGGCAGAAGTTCATTTTCAAGCAGGTTTGGTGCCGATTAATGCCTCTAAAGAGGAGTTTGCTCAAGCTTTGAGATCAGTTGGTGAACCAATATTTGGTCAATCTATCAAGGATATATCTGGTGGTAATTTATTAGCTCAGCTTTTTGAGATCACAGAAAAATTTAATATGCCAACTCAGACACCATTATTGATACTTCAAAAGACTATGGTTGTAGTAGAGGGAGTAGCGAGAAGATTGTATCCTGATACTAATATATGGGAAGTTTCGAGACCAGTATTAGAGGATTGGCTAAAAAAAGTTAAAAGTCCAAAATCAACATTTGATACAGCAATTAATACGTCTGCTGAAATAATTAAAAGAATTCCAGATTTTCCTGAATTTATGGATAAAGCAAGCTATGCTCTTCAATTAATGGCCGAGGGTAAACTAAATTTAAAGGTTGGAAATACAAAAAATTTGGAAGTGGAACAAATGAAATTAAAAAATTTCAGGAACAATATAGTTATAGGTTTTTTAGGTATTGTAATTTTCTCTTTATTAGTATTTTAATTAAATATGACATTAAAAAATAAAAAAATTCTACTAATAATTGGTGGAGGAATATCAGCTTACAAATCTCTTGATTTAATAAGATTATTAAAAAAAAATGAAATTAATATAAAAACTATTATTACTAAGAGTGGTAGAGAGTTCGTTACCCCTTTGTCTGTAACTACTTTAACAAAAGGTAGAACTTATGAAGATATTTTTGATACAAAAACTGAAGCTGAAATTGATCACATATCATTATCCAGATGGGCAGACTTAATCGTTGTATTGCCTGCCACAGCAAATTTTATGACTAAATTAAGTATTGGTAAAGCTGAAGATTTAGCTACCACAGTTTTGCTAGCTTCAAATAAAGATATTGCTTTAGTCCCAGCTATGAATGTTAGAATGTGGCTGCACAAAGCTACACAAAAAAATTTCAAAATTTTGCAGGATTATGGGTACGATTTTATTGGACCTGAAAAAGGTGAAATGGCTTGTGGTGAATATGGTGAAGGAAAAATGTCAAGCCCTAGACAAATTTATTCTTATATCAAAAATTATTTTGACAAAAAAAATTTAATGAAAAATAAAAATTTTAAAGCTCTTGTAACTGCTGGACCTACAAGAGAATATTTGGATCCAATCAGATATATTTCAAATGAGTCAAGTGGTAAACAAGGCTATGAAATAGCAAAAGCTCTTGATAAATTGGGCATTAAAACCAAGTTAATATCTGGCCCATCTAATAATGTAGCTAATAAAAACATAAAAGTTAAAAGCGTAATTTCAGCAAAAGATATGATGGATGAAGTAAAAAAATCTTTGCCTGTAGATATAGCTGTTTGTACTGCAGCTGTTGCTGATTATAGACCATTAATTAAAAGTAAAAACAAATTAAAAAAAAGTAGTTCTAATATCATAAATTTAAAACTAGAAAAAAATTCTGACATACTCGAATTTTTAAGTAAAAATAATAAATTTAGACCAAAAATAGTAGTAGGTTTTGCTGCAGAAACAGAAAACATAATTCATAATTCAAAAATTAAAATTAAAGAAAAGTACTGTGATTTAATCATAGCCAATGACGTCTCTAAGAAAAATAGAGGTTTTAATTCTGATTACAACAAAGTATCTATTATAGATAAAAATGGAAAGATTCATTCGATTCCAAAAAATAAAAAAAGTTTTATTGCTAATACAATTGCAAAAAAAATATTAGATAAGCTTTTAGTGGATGACAAAAATATTAATTAAAAGACTTACTAAAAAAGTAGATTTGCCCAAATATGAGACGAGTGGATCTTCTGGTATGGACTTATCCGCAAATGTAGAGTCTACGATTTATTTGGAACCTGGCAAAATTGCAATAATTCCCACAGGTTTAGCCTTATCTGTACCTAAAGAATTTGAGATACAAATTAGACCAAGATCGGGATTAGCTGCAAAGCAAAAGATAAGTGTTTTGAATACTCCAGGGACTATTGACTCTGATTATAGGGGAGAAATTAAAGTTATTTTGATTAATCATGGAAAAGAAACTTTTAAAATTGATAAAGGGCTTCGTATAGCTCAAATGGTTTTATGTCCAGTCGTGCATGCGCAAATTGAAGAGGTAGATGATTTAAATAAAACAAAACGTGGTTCGGGTGGATTCGGGTCAACTGGAATCAAATAAATGAAAGATAATATTAAACAATTTGAAAGATTTGAAAAACAAATAATCTTAAAAAAGATTGGTTTTATAGGTCAAAAAAAGATTAATTCAGCAAAAATTCTGGTTATAGGTTTAGGAGGTTTAGGTTGTCCTCTTATTACATATCTTGCTAATTCTGGTGTTGGAAAAATAGGTATTGTTGATTTTGACAAAGTCGAAATTACAAACTTAAACAGACAGACTTTATTTAATACATGTGACTTAGGTAAATTTAAAAGTGATTGTGCTAAAAAGGCAATAGGTAAAATTAACAAAAAAGTGAATGTTGTTTCCTACAAAGAAAAATTAACAAAAAAAAATATAAAAAGAATATTTAAAAATTTTAAAATTATTTGTGATGGTACTGATAATTTTGAAACTAGATATCTTATTAACGATTACTGCGTTAAAAATAAAAAAATTTTAATTACATCTGCAATTAGCAAGTTCGATGGGCATTTAATGAAGTTTAATTTTAATAAAAAAAGTCCATGCTATAGATGTTTTATGCCAGAAAAACCTCTATTAGAGAATAATTGTCAAGCAGAAGGGATATTTTCTCCAGTTGCAGGCATAATGGGCTCATTGCAAGCTAGTGAAGTTTTAAAAACTATTATAAGTGCCAGGGATGATTTGAATGGAAACTTAGTAGTATTTAATGCATTGAAAACTGAATTCAGAAAATCAATTATATCTATAAATCCACATTGCATCAACAAATGTTAAAGATTTTTATCAAAATAATTATTTTAATTTTCATAAATAATTTTGCTTTTGCAAATGATGAATATTTTTTAACACTTCGCTATGATAAAGTTAATTTAAGGCAAGGACCTTCTAAAGAGTATCCAATTAAAATTTTTTATAAAAAAAAATATTTACCAGTTTTGGTTCAAGATAAGTCTGACAACTTTAGGAAAGTAAGAGACCATGAAAATAATACTGGTTGGTTACATATTTCTCAACTCTCCAAAAAAAAGGCCGCTATAGTAATTACTAATAAATTGATAATGTTCAAAAATCCGACAAAATACTCTAGACCAATTGCAATTTTAGAGAATGGGCGTCTTATAAGAGTAATTAAATGTAAAGAAAGTTGGTGTAAGGTAAAAACTGATAAATATAAGGGTTGGTTGGATAAAAAAAGCTTATGGGGATTGCTTTAGTTTTTGATTCTGTAAGCAACTTTAGACGCCCAAAATTTATCTAATAAGAAATACCATATTGCATTAGCTAGTGGTTCTACTATTGCATCTGTAAGAGCTACAGTAAACGAAACATCTGCGATAGACATTAAGACAATAATTGCAATCGCAAAATGTCCTATTGTATAGACAATTGTTCTTAAAATTGAACCTTTGTTATTTTTATAAATATTTTTGACTGCGGTAAATATTCCTTGAGTAAATTCTACCATAATTTAAAGTTTAGTTTAGTTTAGTTTTTTTTAACTCTTGCCTATCAGCATTCATAATCTTAGTCCATGCTGCAACAAAATCTTTTACAAATTTTTCTTTATTGTCATCTTGTGCATACACCTCAGAGTAGGATCGTAGTATTGAGTTGGAGCCAAAAACCAAATCAGCTCTGGATGCGGTAAATTTTACTTTGTTTGTTTTACGATCAATAATATCGTAAGAATTCTTTCCTGTTGGTTTCCATTTAAATTTCATGTCGACCAAATTAATAAAAAAATCATTTGTTAAAGTTCCAACTTTATCAGTTAATATACCTTTATTTTTAGCAGACTCATGATTTGTTCCCAGTACTCGCATGCCACCTATCAAACATGTCATTTCTTGCGCAGTTAGTCCCATCAAAGAGGCGCGCTCCAATAAAAGCTCCTCAGGCATTACAGAGTAATCTGATTTTACATAATTTCTGAATCCGTCGTGTAAAGGCTCTAGCCACTTAAAATTTTTAATCTCAGTTTGCTCTTGGGAAGAATCTCCTCTGCCTGGATTAAATGGAACTTTTACTTTGGAGTTAGCTTTTTTTATTGCTTTTTCTAACCCTACATTTCCCGCGAGAATAATTGTATCTGCGACTGTTGCTCCAGCTTTTTTTGCTATATTTTCTAGAATTTTTAATATCTTTGAGAGTTTTTTAGGCTCATTGGCTTCCCAATCTTTCATAGGCGCTAATCGAATTCTTGCACCATTGGCTCCTCCTCTTTTATCTGTTCCTCTATAAGTCCTAGCACTATCCCATGCAGTAGTAATCAAATCACTAGTGCTTATTTTACTTGCTGCAATCATTTTTTTAACTTTATCTACATTGTATTTCTTTTTCGAAGAAGAAACGTTACCTTGCCAAAGAAGATCCTCTTTAGGAGCCCAAGGACCAATATAATTTTCTTTATTTCCCATTGTTCTATGTGTTAGTTTAAACCATGCACGAGCAAATGAGTCTTCAAAAAATTTGGGATCTTTGTGAAATTTTTCTGAAATTTTTCTATATTCTGGATCCATGGCCATTGCCATATCTGCGTCAGTAAACATTAATCTAGCCTTCTTTTTAGGGTCACCTAAATCGACTGGTTTCTTTTCTTCTTCAAGATTAATAGGTTCCCACTGCCATGCACCAGCAGGACTTTTTTTACTTTCCCACTCATAATTTAATAGAAGATCTAAATACTGGTGATCCCATTTATCAGGGTTGGTTGTCCAAGCTCCTTCTAAACCTGAAGTTATTTGATTTACACCAGTTCCATTTTTTTGATTCCAACCAAATCCTTGTTCATGAATGTCAGCTCCTGCAGGTTCTGGGCCTAAATTACCAGGATCTCCATTACCGTGAGCTCTTCCAATAGAGTGGCCGCCAACAGTAAGTGCCGCAGTTTCTATATCATTCATTCCCATTCTTCCGAAGGTTTCTCGAACGTCCATTGCTGTTCTTACCGGATCTGGTTTGCCTTCCACACCCTCTGGATTTACATAAACAAGTTGAAAATGAGATGCTGCAAGCGGAGCTTCCAAAGAAGACCGGTCTTGCGGATCACCATATCTATTAACTGCTAGTGGAACTGTTTCTTTACCCCAATAAACATCCTTTTCAGGTCCCCATATATCTTCTCTACCAAATGAAAAACCAAAAGTTTTAAAGCCAGCCTTTTCATAAGCCATTGTTCCAGCTAATACCATTAAATCTGACCAACTTAATTTATTCCCATATTTTTTTTTAATTGGCCAAAGAAGACGTCTTGCTTTATCTAAATTTGTATTATCTGGCCAAGAGTCCTGCGGGGAAAACCTATGTGAACCAACGTTTGGTCTTCCATCAAATTCTCTGTAAGTTCCTACTTGATGCCAAGTTAATCTTACCATTAAGCCAGTATAGCTTCCTAGATCCGCGGGCCACCAATCTTGACTCTCTGTCATTAATTTTAGCAGATCTTTTTTTAATCCTTTAAAATTTAATTTTTTTACTTCTTTTTTATAGTTAAATCCTGGAAGAGGGTTAGTTTTAGTGTCATGTTGGTGTAAAATATCTAAATTAATACTATTTGGCCAAAGGCGTGCAGTATTAGACTCACCAGCTTTTGTTACGCCGCCGTGCATAACTGGGCATTTTCCAGAACCATTTTTTTTATATTCGACGCTCATATCTTTTTTTATTTATTGGTTTATTATCTACTTTATAATTATTCTAAACTATAAAGTCAATATATAGGGCTAGTTTTGAAGTCTTATTACAACTTCAAGATTTTTGATTTTTTTTCCTTTTGGTGGATTAGGAACTTTGCTTAATTTTACTTGGTTATAATTAATATCAGTAAGCTCTTTAGTTCCTTCATCATAAAAATGGTGGTGCGACTTAATGTTCGTATCGTAATAACTTTTATTTTTACTAGTTAAAATTTCTTTCAAATATCCAGCATTAGTAAATGCTTCTACTGTGTTATAGATTGTTGCTAAAGAAATTTTTTCACTCCCATTCTTATTAATTTTCTTATTCAAAGTTTCAACTGTAAAATGAAAAGTTTTATTCTTATCAAATAACTTTTTAGCTATTAAAATTCTTTGTTTTGTGGGTCTAAGGCCTGAACCTCTCAATTTATTTATAATATTGTTTTTTTGGTTCATAAACTTAGTCATTTATTGATATATTTAACAATTATTTATATAAAATTGTATATAAATCAAGTAAAAACTACTAACTTAACCTATGCAAAAAAATAGCTTTAATTACGAAGAGTTAATTGCTTGTGGAAAGGGAGATTTATTTGGTGAAGGGAATGCAAAACTACCGTTGCCTCCTATGTTAATGTTTGACAGGATAACCGAAATAAAAAAAGATATTGGTGAATTTAAAAAAGGTTTTATTAAAGCAGAGTTAGATATTAAAGATAATTTATGGTTTTTTGATTGTCATTTTAGAAATGATCCAGTTATGCCAGGTTGTTTAGGTTTAGATGCTATGTGGCAATTAGTTGGCTTTTTTTTAGGATGGGTAGGAGAACCTGGAAAAGGAAGAGCTTTAGGTGTTAATACAGTCAAGTTTACTGGAGAAGTTCTTAAAAATGTCAAGTTAGCCACTTATGAAATAAATATGAAAAGAATTTTAAAAAAAGAGGGTGCAGTAGTAGGGTTAGCTAATGGTATATTAAATGCGGATGGAAAGAAAATTTATAGCGCAGAGAATTTGAAAGTCGGTTTATTTAAATCATGAAACGGGTAGTAATAACAGGTCTTGGGATAGTATCTTGTCTTGGAAATAACCAAGATGAAGTTTACAAATCTCTTTTAAATTCAAAATCAGGAATTTCTTTTTCAGAAGAATATAAAGAATATAACCTAAAAAGTAATATTCATGGAAAACCTAAAATTAAGCTTGAAGATCATGTTGATAGAAAATTTATTAGGTTTATGGGTCCAGGTTCAGCTTATAACTTTATATCGATGAACGAAGCTGTAAAAGACTCTGGCTTGGAAGAAAAAGATGTTAGTAATATTAGTACTGGAATGATTATGGGTTCTGGAGGCCCTTCAATAGAAAATGTCATTTTGGCAGCAGATAAAACAAGAGAGAAAAATCCAAAAAGAATGGGACCCTTTGTTGTACCTAGAACAATGTCTAGCACTGCTTCGGCTACATTAGCCGTTCCTTTTAAAATCAAGGGAGTTAATTATACAATTAGTTCTGCATGTGCAACAAGTGGTCACTGTATAGGTAATGCTATGGAGTTAATACAACTCGGTAAGCAGAAAATTATTTTTGCTGGTGGTAGCGATGAAGTTCACTTTGCGATGACAGCTATGTTTGATGCAATGACTGCTCTATCATCTAAATATAATAATACGCCTGAAAAAGCTTCGAGACCTTATGATAAAACGAGAGACGGGTTTGTTATTTCTGGCGGTGGGGGCGTATTAGTCTTAGAAGAGTTTGAACATGCAAAAGCAAGAGGTGCAAAAATTTATGCTGAACTTTCTGGTTATGGAGCAACTTCTGACGGTTTCGATATGGTGGCTCCCTCTGGTGAAGGTGCTGTACGATGTATGAAAATGGCTTTAGCAACTGCAAAAAATAAAATTGATTACATAAATACACATGGTACTTCGACACCTGTGGGTGATATAACTGAACTAAAAGCAGTCGGTGAGGTATTCAAAGAATATAAACCTAAAATTAGTTCTACAAAATCTTTGGCTGGCCATTCACTTGGTGCTACTTCAGTACACGAAGCTATCTACTGCTTGATAATGATGAAAAATAATTTTATAGCTGCTTCAGCTAACATCACTGATATGGACGATGAAGCAAAAAAATATCCAATCATAAGAAATGTTGAAAAAGATGTAACTTTAAACTCTGTTATGTCCAATAGCTTTGGTTTTGGTGGAACTAATGCAACTTTAGTTTTTGAAAAGGTTTAAAAATGAATTTGATGAAAGGTAAAAAAGGATTAATCATGGGCGTTGCCAATGAGCGCTCTATCGCATGGGGTATTGCGCAAAAACTAGCTGCCTCAGGCGCTGAACTTGCTTTTACATATCTAGGAGATGCGTTAAAAAAGAGAGTAATCCCACTTGCGGAAAAATTAAATTCAAATGTAACTTTCAGTTGCGATGTAGAAAAAAAGGAAGAAATAATAAAACTATTTGAAGATATCAAGTCAAAATGGGGTCAGATTGATTTTGTAATACATGCTGTAGCATTTTCAGATAAATCAGAATTATCAGGAGAATATTTAAATACAACCAGAGAAAATTTTTTAAAAAGTATGTTAATTTCTTGTTTTTCCTTTACAGAAGTAGCTAAGGAAGCTTCAAAAATTATGAAAGAAAACGGTAGTATGCTCACACTAACTTATGAATCTACAAAAGCAATACCGAACTATAATGTAATGGGTGTTTGTAAATCTGCTCTTGAAGCAAGTGTAAAATATTTAGCTAGAGATTTGGGTGCTAAAAAAATAAGGGTTAATGCTATAAGCGCAGGTCCTATCAAAACACTTGCTGCTTCTGCTATCGGTGATGCTAAATTTTTATACAAATGGAATGAGGATCATTCTTTTTTAAAAAGAAATGTAGATATAAATGATGTTGGAAATTCAGCTTTATACTTAACCAGCGATCTTGCTGCAGGGGTAACTGGCGAAATACATTATGTTGACGCTGGATATAATAAAGTTGGAATGCCTAATCCTAAAAATATATCCTGACTTGCAAAGGTTGCATACCTAATCCTAAATAAAAATAGTTAAATCAATAAAAAAATGAAGAACTTAAATAAAACAGTAAAAGAAAAAATTGATAATTTTTTTGATTGGATAAAAGGAGCAGAATTAATTGAGCTAAAAAGTTGTGATATAAGCGAGGATCCTGTTAGACCCGAGCTCGATGTAAAATTTAGAACTGAGTATGGACGTAAAATCTATGGAGTTAGATACAAAAAAGAAATTTGTGCCATTATGTGTTTCGGATTTACAAATGATATTCCAAAAACAGTTGAAGAATTAGATTTGATGACTAAAGATGCTTTTTTACAAGGTACTTTAAGAGATCAAAATGTTGGTAAAATAGCCATAGCGTATACTGTCTGGTCTAAAAAAAAAGGTGGAGGCAAATTAATTGTTAAAGAAGTATTTAAAAAAGTCAAACAATCAAATCATTTAAATAGATTAGTCACTTTATCTCCACTAACCGAAATGGCTAGAAGTTTTCATTTGAGAAATGGAGCTTTTGAACTTCAAATAAATGAAAAAACTCAAAACTTTGAATACAAAATTTGAAATTTTAAGCTACAGCTTGCTTGATAGATAGTTTGACTTTACCTCTGTCAAAACCTACAACTTTTACTGAAACCTCGTCGCCTTCTTTCACAACATCTCCTACTTTTGCAACTCTTTTAGCTGCAAGTTCTGAAATATGAACTAATCCATCTTGTTTTCCCAAAAAGTTTACAAAAGCTCCAAACTCCATAATCTTGACTACTTTGCCTTTGTAGATTTTACCCATTTCAGGTTTAGCAATAAGACTTTTAATAAACTCCAATGCCTTATTTCTCGACTCTTCATCTGGAGCAGCAACTGTAACTTCTCCGGTATCTTTTACATCTACTTTTGCCCCTGAAGTCTCAACTATTTCTCTGATTGTTGCTCCACCTTTACCTATAACAGTTGCAATGTCTTTTTTATCAACTTTTATTGTTTCCATTTTAGGTGTGTGTTTAGAGAATTCTTTTCTTGATGAGTTTAAAGCTTTATTCATTTCTCCTAAAATATTTTCTCTCCCTGCCTTAGCCTGATCCAAGGCTTTCTCCATAATTTCAAATGTAATTCCAGTAATTTTAATATCCATTTGAAGAGAGGTAATTCCATCTTTAGTTCCGGCCACTTTGAAATCCATGTCACCTAAATGATCTTCATCTCCTAAAATATCTGATAGGACAGAAAACTTTTCACCTTCCTTGATTAGACCCATAGCTATTCCAGCTACTGGTTCTTTTATAGGCACACCAGCATCCATTAAAGATAAGGAAGTTCCACAAACTGTTGCCATTGAGGACGATCCATTTGATTCTGTAATTTCAGAAACAACTCTTAAAGTATAAGGAAAATTTTCTTTTTTTGGTAAAGATGATTTAATAGCCCTCCAAGCTAATTTTCCGTGACCAATTTCTCTTCTTCCAGTACCAATTCTTCCACATTCTCCTACTGAGAATGGAGGAAAATTATAATGAAGCATAAAATTTGATCTTTGCATTCCGTCAAGGCTTTCTAATCTTTGTTCGTCATCAGCCATACCTAAAGTAGTAACCACCAAAGCTTGGGTCTCACCTCTTGTGAATAATGCTGAACCATGAGCTCTAGGTAATACACCTACTTCACATTTAATTTGTCTTACATCTGCTAGGCCTCTTCCATCAATTCTTTTTTTATCTTTTAAAATTGCTGTTCTAACTATATCCTTTTCTAGTGACTTCAATTGAGCCATAGCTTGATTTTCTGTTATTTTCTCATTCTCTGCGAACATCTCTTTACATTTAGTGTCTATTTCTGAAATTGCTGTTGATCTTTTCTTCTTATTGGTTTCTTGGAATGCTTTTCTCAGGTCTTTTTCAAAAGTACTAGCAATTTTTTTTTTAAGATCTGTGTGGTCTATCTCTTCAACTTCCCATTTAGGTTTTCCTGCTTTTTTGACTAAACTTTCAATTGCTTTAATTACTGGTAAAAAATTTTCATGTCCAAACTTTACTGCATTTAGCATAGTTTTCTCAGTTAATCCCATAGTTTCAGACTCTACCATTAAAACAGCATCTTTTGTTCCAGCCACGACTAAATCCAATTCAGAGTCTTGCAGTTCTGTTGGGGATGGATTTAATAAATATTTACCATCTCTAAATCCAACTCTGCTCGCAGCAATTGGCCCTTGAAATGGTAGACCTGATATAGCTAAAGCTGCTGAAGAAGCAATTATAGATAAAATATCTGGTTGATTTTCTCCGTCATAGGATAATACTGTGGGCAATAATTGTACTTCGTTCATAAAACTTGAAGGAAATAAAGGTCTAATTGGTCTATCGATTAATCTGGAGATTAAAGTTTCTGCTTCGGTTGGTCGTGCCTCTCTTTTAAAGTAACCGCCTGGAATTTTTCCTGCTGCATAATATTTTTCCTGATAATTTACAGACAGAGGAAAATAGTCTTGTCCATCTTTTAAATTTTTAGCACCAACAACAGTAGCTATTACTACTGTCTCACCACATGTTGCTATTATCGCTCCATCAGCTTGGCGAGCAATTTTTCCTGTTTCTAAAATTATTTTTTTTCCATTAATTTCTATTTCTTCTTTATGAATTTTGAACATTATTTCCTTATATTTAATTTTTTAATTACTTTTTGATAAGACTCCGGATTTTTTTTTTGTAAATATACAAGAAGTTTTTTTCTTTTATTTACTGACTTTGTAAGTCCTAAAGTCGAATGTTTGTCTTTTTTAAATTTCTTAAAATGATCTGAGAGTTTGGTAATTTTATCTGTTAACAAACCAATTTGTATTTCAGTTGAACCAACATCCTTATTGTGAGTAGCAAGTGAACTAATTGTATCTTTTTTTTTCTTTATCATTTACTTTTATTTTTTTTATTATATTTTCTATTTTCTCAGCGTATTCAAATGAGTTATCTTCAACAAATTTTAATTTAGGAAGAAACTTAATATCTAGTCTTTTAGACAGGGCTTTTCTAACAAGATGAGCGTAATCAGTCAAGGTTCTTACTGTTTCTTTCAAATCTATACCACCTAAAGGTATTACGTATATTCTTGCTGTTTTTAAGTCAGGAGTCATTCTTACCTCAGTAACAGTAATTAATTTTGAATTTATTGATGGAATTTTAGCCTCATCTCTAATAAATATTTGACCTAGATTTTGTTTTACTAATTCACCAACTCTTAGTTGTCTTTGACTATATATTCTCTGTGAAGTTTGATCGTTCATTATATACTTCTTTGGATTTGCTCGGCTTGATAAGACTCAATTACATCCTTTTCTTTAAAATCAATAAAGTCCTTTATACTAATTCCACATTCAAGTCCTGTACCAACTTCCTTAACTTGATTTTTTTCTCTGTAAATACTCTGAATTTCGCCGCTATAAACTACTACACCATCTCTTATTACTCTAGCTTTTGATTTACTTTTTATTTCCCCATTTAATACTTTAGAACCAGCAATTTTACCTGCGTTTGATACTTTAAAAATTTTTTGAATTTCTGCAGAACCTAGTACAGTCTCTTTTATGTCAGGCTCTAATAATCCTGATAAAGATTTTTCCACGTACTCTAAAGCTTCATAAATAATATTAAAATATTTAATATCAATACTTTGTTCCTCAGCTAATTTTTTAGCCTCTCTGTTAGGTTTTACATTAAAACCTATTAAAATTGCGTTAGATGCCTTAGCTAATGTAACATCGGTTTCATTAACCATACCAATATCAGATAAAATGATTTTGGCTTCTACTTCATCATGTTCAATATTATTTATAGCAGTTTTCAAAGCCTCACTTGATCCCTGGACATCAGATTTAACAATAATATTTAATTCATCTTTCCCCTTAATATTTTCGAAAAGAGTGGTTTTATCTTTTGCAATAACTTTATTTTTTGTAAAATTAATTTTTTTATAATTAGATATTTCTTTTGCTTCTGCTTCATTTTCTGTAACTTGAAATTCTGCGCCAGCCACAGCAGTATTATTCATTCCCAAAATTTCTACCGGCATTGAAGGTAATGCTTCATCAATATTTTTACCTTCATAATTGATCATAGCTCGAATTTTACCCCAAGTATCTCCGCAAACAAAATAGTCACCTTTTTTTAATTTTCCATTGCTGATTAAAATTGTTGATACAGGTCCTTTGCCTTTATCAATTTTTGACTCAATCACAACACCTTTAGCTATTCCTGAAAATGAAGCTTTTAAATCTAAAATTTCAGATTGAAGTAAAATACATTCTTTTAACTTGTCTAAATTAATTTTTTTCAAAGCTGAAACTTCAACAAATAGTGTATCTCCACTCAAATCTTCAGCAATAAGCTCATATTGCATCATTTCGTTTTTTATCTTACTAATATTTTTTTCTGGCAAATCACATTTATTAATTGCAACTATAATTGGAACTTTTGCGGCTTGAGCGTGTTTAATAGCTTCAACAGTTTGAGGTTTTATTCCGTCATCGGCTGCAACAACTAAAACGACTATATCTGTTATTTTTGAGCCTCTTGCTCTCATCTCAGTAAAGGCTGCATGACCAGGGGTGTCTATAAATGTTATCACATTTTTCTTCTCAGTAGTGACTTGGTATGCGCCAATATGTTGTGTGATACCACCATATTCCCCAGAAACAACGTTTGTATCTCTCAAAGAGTCTAATAGTGATGTTTTTCCATGATCAACATGTCCCATAATTGTAACTACTGGCGGTCTAACTTTAATCTCACCTTCTAATTTTTGTTTTGTTTTTCCTACTTCTAAAGTGGGTTGATCTTCTAAAATTGGTTTGTGACCAAACTCTTTTACAATGTACTCGGCAGTATCTTTATCTATATTATGATTTATCGTTGCAATTACTTTCATATTTAACAAAAATTTAATTATATCACTTGATTTCTCAGCCATTCGATTTGATAGTTCTTGAATCGTTATTTGCTCTGGAATTTTTACATCTCTAAGTACTTTTTTAAATTCTTTTTTTTCCTCATTCTCAGGCTTAACTTTTTTTTCTTTTAACCTAGCTCTCTTAACAGAGGCTAGACTTCTCTGTTTGATTTCTATTTCCTCAACATTTAAAGCTCGAGAAACTGTTAATTTAAAATCTCTTTTATCTACTGGACTTTTTAATTTAAGTTTGCTTTTACCAGTTGGTTTGTTTTCTTTTTTTATAAAATCTTTAGTAGCTTGTTGTTCGACAAATTTTCTTGCAAAATTCTTTTTCTTAGCAATCGGATTTACTGAATTTATTGGGCTTTGATTATATTTACCAAAATTTCTTTCGTTTCTAGTATTTTTTTTTTTATCAATAGAAAAAGATTTTTTACCTCCAGAGTCGATGCTAGTGGTATCTATTTTCTTTTTTAAACTAGATGAAATAGTTAATGTTTTTTTTTTATCTTTGCTCATGTTGCAATCTACTTATATACAATACCTCTAGCAGCCATTATCAAATCATCTGCTTCTTTTCTAGATAATGAAAATTCTTCAAGATATCCCTCTATTCTAATTTTTTTTCCTTTAATTTCATCAAAACCACCTATTAATTCATCGGAAGATAAATCGGCAAAATCAGATAGTTTTTTAATATTTTTTTGTCCTAAAATTACAAGCATCCCTTGGGTCATACCTTTTAAGTTTATAAGACCATCTTCTACACCAAGCTCTTTTAACTTCTCAGCTACTGCTTCCTTCTCTTTAATTAAATTTTCTTTTGACCTTTCAATAAGTTCCTTAGCTGTATCTTCATCAATTGCATCAATTTTTGAAATATTTTCTGGAGTAGATTGAGCAATATCCTCAATACCTTGGAAACCCTCTGAAACTAGCAGTTGACCTAACGTTTCATCAACTTCCAGATTTTTTATTAAATTTTCTGTTCTATCTTTAAATTCAGCTTGTCTTCTCTCAGAGTCCTCTTTATCAGTTAATATATCTATTTCATAATTTGTAAGTTTAGAGGCTAGTCTTACATTTTGACCTCTTCTACCTATCGCCTTACTCAAATTTTCTTCAGTTAGGATCACATCAATTCTTTTATTTTCTTGATCTATTAATACTTTCTGAATTTCTGCGGGAGATAAAGACTCTGAAATTAGGGTTGGTAAATCTTCAGTCCATTTAATAATATCAATTTTTTCTCCATGTAATTCATTTACAATTGTCTGAACTCTGCTTCCTCTCATTCCTACACAAGCACCAACTGGATCTATTGAAGCATCTTGTGAATAAACACAAATTTTTGCTCTACTTCCTGGATCTCTAGCTACAGACTTAATTTCGATTGTTCCTTCATATATTTCTGGTACTTCTTGAAAAAAAAGTCTCGCAAGAAATTGGGGGTGAGCACGTGAAAGAAAAATTTGATGACCTTTAATTTCTTTTTTTACTTCGTAACAGTATGCTTTAATTCTATCTCCAGCTTTAAGAATTTCTCTAGGTATCAATTCATCTTTTTTAACAACTCCTTCTGCTTTTCCTAAGTCTATAATAATATTACCATACTCGAGTCTTTTAATTATTCCGCTTAAAATTTGACCTTGTTTATCAATAAAATCTTGATACTGCCTGTCCTTTTCAGCTTCCCTTACTCTACTACTAATTACCTGTTTTGCACTTTGAGCAGCTATTCTACCAAAATCAATTTGAGGAAGTTCTTCAAAAATTTTTTCTCCAATCTTTAAATTGTCGCTCTTATTGTCTATTTTTTTTGCATCATTCAAGGTTATTTCTCTAGCTGGATCTTCTACCAACTCTACAATACTCAAGACTTTTTGAATTTTTATTTCACCACTTTCCCTGTCAATTGTTACTTCTATATCATTATCATTACCGAATTTTGTTAGAGCAGCTTTTTGAATGGCGCTTTCCATTGATCCAATGACCAGTTCTTTATCTATAGATTTTTCATTAGCGACTGCATCTACAATCCTGAGTAATTCTAATTTATCTAAACCTCTATTTAACATTATGTTGCTCCTAAAAAAAAATGGGCTAGTGCCCATTTTGATGTTCTCCAGTTATTAAGTATTACTTAATTGAAAATTATGGTTTTTTCAAGATTACTGATTAAATAATTCAGATTTATCTGTTTTTTCCCAAGTAAATTCGCCCTTATTTGAAGGTTTTCTTCCAAAATGTCCATATGCAGAAGTAACCTCATATATTGGGTTGTTCAATCTTAACATCTCCCTGATACCTCTCGGGGAAAGGTCAAAATTCTGTTCAATTACCTTTTTTGCTTTTTCAACCTTGTTTTCATCACCATTATTTAATTTTAAAAAAATCGAAAGTGGTTTTGAAACACCTATGGCATAAGCAAGTTGAATTAAACATTTGCTTGATAGACCTGAAGCCACAATATTTTTGGCTAAATATCTAGCTGCGTACGCAGCAGATCTATCAACTTTTGTTGGATCTTTTCCTGAAAATGCTCCTCCTCCATGAGGAGCTGCTCCACCGTATGTATCTACAATAATTTTTCTACCAGTAAGACCAGTGTCTCCATCTGGGCCACCAATAATGAATTGCCCAGTTGGATTTATATATATTTCTTTAGAATCCAAATCCTCTAAATATTTCTCAGGAATTGATTTTTTAATATATGGTAAGATTAATTCTTTTACTTTTTCTTGATTCAAATCCTCAGAATGTTGAGAAGATATCACAACGGAAATAACTTTTTTTGGTTTATCATTTTCATAAAGCATAGTGACTTGACTTTTGGAATCTGGCTCTATTCCTTTTAAAGTACCTTGCTTTCTATCTTGAGCCATCAATCTTAAAATTTTGTGTGAATAATAAATAGGAGCAGGCATTAAATCTTCCGTTTCAGTACAAGCATAACCAAACATAATTCCTTGATCTCCCGCTCCATCATCTTTATTGTCCTTTGAATCTACACCCATTGCTATATCAGAGGATTGTTCGTGCAAGAACAAATCTATTTCTGCTGTCTTCCAGCTAAAACCTTTTTGATCATAACCAATATCCTTAATGCAATTTCTAACTTTGTTTATAATGTCATCTTTTGAAATTTTTGGACCTCTTGTTTCTCCCGCTAAAATAACTTTATTTGTAGTTGTAAGTGTTTCACAAGCTACCCTTGAGAAAGGATCTAGAGATAAATATTTGTCGACAACCATATCTGATATCCTATCACACACTTTATCTGGGTGTCCTTCGGAAACTGACTCGCTAGTAAATAGATATTTATTGTTCATCGTTTTTTTTTAAAAATTAAAAAGATAATTAAATATGTAATTAAAAGAACAAAAAATATCAAATCATTTTTGTTTTTTTGACTCTCTTTTAAAATTGGAACTTTTATCTCAATATTTCCAGCCTCACCAACATTAAGTTTTTTAATAATTTGACCTTTGTTGTTGATTATAGCGCTTATTCCCTTATTTGCTGACCTTAATAAATAAGAGTTGTTTTCAATAGATCTAAATATTGCTTTAGCAAAATGCTGGTATGGGCCATACGTATTCCCAAACCATCCATCTTCGGAAATATTAATTATTAAATTTGTTTTATTATTTGCTTTTTGAGTTAAACTAGGAAAAATAATCTCATAACATATTAAGGGTAAAATACTTAAATAATCTAAATTGTAATTTTTTTGTAAATTTCCCTTAGAAAAAGAGCCACGACCCTGGGTTATCTTTTTAAATCCTGCTTTATTTAAAGAGTTTTCAAATGGTAAAAACTCCCCAAATGGAACTAATTTTCTTTTATTGTATTTGTATAAGATTTCAAATCTGTTATTTACAACAACAAAACTATTAAAATAGGCGTCTGTAGAGGGGTCTAACGTATTAATACCAAATATTATTTTATGTTTATCATTAAAATTATTAATAAATAAATCTTTAAATATAAAAATGTCATCATAACTATATCCGGTTGATATACCTTCAGGCCATATAAATATTGTTTTTTGTTTTGAATCAGGGTCACTCAATTTAATTAATCTTTTTAATTGAGTTTCAACCTCTTTAATAGAGAGATTGTACTTTAAATCAAAATCTGGAGATATTACTTTAAAATAAATTTTATTCTTATCCTCAATATAATTTAGCAAGCTTTTATTTTTATTAATTTCATATGTTCCATATATATAAATAGAAAAAATAGTTAGTAGAGTTGAACTAAAAATAATAATTTTATTGCTGAAATTAGTTTTAAAAAAAATTATTGCAGGAATTGTAAATATTGTAATAATCAACAGATTAAAAGCAAATAAACCTATTAAGTTTAATATTTGTAATAATTCAGTCAGCCAAGATAGGCTGTAACTCCAAAGATTCCAGGGAAAACCTGTAAGTATTTTACTTCTTAAATAATCAGTTAATGCAAACGATGCAGAAAATAATAGTAAAGATGGAAAATTATAATTAAGATACCGACCAATAATTAGTGTGGTAATTCCAGTAAATAAACAAAGAAATAAAGGGATCAAAAAAATTGCAAACGGAATCAAATATCTAAAATTTTCGTCAAATGTTAATGAATGCGAAATCCAATATATACCACTTAAAAAAAAACCATAACCAAAAGTTAAACCAGCAATAAAAAAATTTATCAAAAAAGGTTTTTTTCTATAAATACTTTTGGATTTTTTATTAACGTAAACCAGTATCAAAAAATAAGCTGGTAATAAAAAAAAATTGATAATTGTTAAATTAAAAGGTTGAAACGACAAAACACTTAATAAACCTAAGATAAATGGTGCTAAATATAATATAATAAATTTATTATTAAAAAATTTACTCATCATTTAATATATCTAAATATTTTTTTTCAACTTTATGCATCTTTTTATAATCTGATTCTTTTTTATGTAGATGGCCAAATAGATGTACTAAGCCATGCACCCATAATTTATTGAAGTTATTTTGAAACTCTATATTATAATTTTTTTTTTTTATCTTATTTAAATTGATGATTATATCGCCTAAATAAACTTCTTTTTTTAATTTAATCATTTTTTGTAATTGATTTTTATTATAAAAAGGGAAAGACAAAACATCTGTAGACTTGTTTTTTTTTCTAAATTTATTATTTAATTTTCTAATTTCCTTTGTATTTGACAAAACTAGCGAACATAGAAATAAAATTTTTTTTTTTTCCCTTTTATTAATTTTAGATATCTTTTTATTTATGAATATTTGTGGTTCTCTTAAGTATTTTTTCCAGGCAATGTTACTTAAAAGTACATTAATTTTTATCATTAATGTTTTTTTTTTGATATGCCTTGATAATTTTTGAAACAAGAGGGTGTCTTACAACATCAGTATGATCAAATTCTATTATTTTAATTTCATCTAAGTTTTTAAGAATATCTCTTGATTTAATTAATCCAGATTGTGATTTATTAATAAGATCGATTTGAGAAGGATCGCCATTTACAACAAGTTTTGAATTCTCTCCAATTCTAGTTAAAAACATCTTAATCTGAGTTTCTGTAGCATTTTGAGCTTCATCTAAAATCGCAAAACAATTTTTTAATGTTCTGCCCCTCATAAATGCTAAAGGAGCAATTTCAATTTCTCCAGTCTCTATTTTTTTGTCAATTTTTTCTGCTCCAAATAGTTCGTAAAGTGCATCATAAAGTGGTCTAAGATATGGATCAACTTTTTCCTTCATGTCTCCAGGTAAAAAACCCAATTTTTCACCTGCTTCAACGGCTGGTCTAGAAAGAATTACTCTTTCAATTTTCTTTTCAATTAATAAGGTAACTGCTACCGATACTGCTAAAAAACTTTTTCCAGTTCCCGCAGGTCCAAGAGACATAGTAATTGCATTCTCTTTCAAAGCTTTTATATATTCTGATTGTTTTCCGGATCTAGCGATTACCGATTTTCTTGGAGTTTTTATTAATTGTTGAAAGGATTTTATGTTTGACTCTTCTTCTTTCATGTTTTTTTTTACAGATAATAATATATCTCCTTTTTCAATTAAACTAGTCAAAGCGTATTTATCAATTAAAAATTTTATTGCATCTGAAAATACTTTTAAATTTGTCTCTTTCCCCTTGCATGATATCGAATTTCCTCTAAAGAAAATATTTGTTTTAGTAAGTATTTCTAGTTCTTTTAAATTTTGATTAAATTGGCCAACTATTGATTGCAACATTTCATTGTTATCAATTTGTATGTTTATAGTTCCTTTATCTATTTTTCTAATAATTAAATTTTGATTAAGTTTACTTATTTTCGACATAGTTATTTATGCAGCGTACTCTATAGCTTTGTTTCCAAATATAATATCTCCGAATAAAGTATTTTGATTACATTTCTTTATTTTTACAGTTCTTATTTTTCCTACTAGGTTACTCTTACTACTTACTATAACAGGGTTATAATGCTCGTCTCTTCCAAAATATTTAAATTCATCTTTGACTTTGTTTTCAAACAGAACCTTAGAATAAGAATTAATTAAGCCTACTTTATAATTTTTTTTGATTTTTTCAGCTATTTTTTGAAAAATAAGTAATCTACGCTTTGCTGTTAAGTTATCTATTTCCTTTAAATTAGCAGCTGGGGTACCTGGTCTTGGGCTAAAAATAAAAGAATAAGAATTTATGAAATTTATATCTTTAAGTAAAGAAACTGTTTTTTCAAAATCTTCATTTGTCTCACCTGGATAAGCAATGATAAAATCACTAGAAAATTTCATGGATCGTTTTATAGTTTTTAATTTATTAATTATTTCCATATATTCTTCTATCGTGTGATTTCTATTCATATCTTTCAAAATTTTTGTTGATCCGCTTTGTACTGGTAAATGAAGCATAGGCATTAATTTTCTTAAATTATTGTGTGCTAATATCAAATCGTCTGTAAAATCTTTTGGATGAGAAGTTGTATAACGAATTCTTCTCAAACCTTTAATTTCATTAAGTGAAATTAAAAGATCTGATAAACGTTTACCTTCAAATTCATACGCATTAACATTTTGACCTAAAAGTATTATTTCTTTAGAGCCGTTTTGGACAAGCTGTTTTGCCTCGGAAATTATTTCAGAAATTGATCTTGAGTACTCAGGACCTCTCGTATAAGGAACTACACAAAATTTACAAAATTTATCACAGCCCTCTTGAATCGTTAAATAAGATGAAATTTTGTTACTTGAATTTTTAACCGTATTGAGTGTATCAAATTTTTCTATTGTTTCAAATTCTGTGAAATTTTTTTTTTTGGATTTATTTTCTAAAGATGAAATTATATTATTAATACTATGATAAGATTGTGGTCCAATTACTGCATCAATGTATTTTTCTTTTTTGACTAATACATCTCCTTCAGCTTGTGCTACACATCCTGTAATAAGAACAATAGGTTTTTTTCTACCTCTAAAAATTTTTTTTACCCTTCCCACCTCGTGGTAAACCTTATCTGTAGCTTTTTCTCTAATGTGGCAAGTATTTAAAATGTAACAATTTGCTTCTTCTATATTTTTAGTGAGATTAAAATTAATTTTTTTTGTTAAATCAACAATACGATTACTATCGTATTCGTTCATTTGACAACCTAGTGTTTTAATAAAAATTTTTTTTGACAAATTATTTCTTAATTTTTGAACCGTAAAGTTCTAATTTATGATCAACTAATTTATACCCTAGTTTATTGGCAATTTTTTCTTGGAGCGCTTCAATATCTTTATCTACAAATTCTACTATTTCTCCACTATTTATATCGATAAGATGGTTATGGTCGTCATTTATTTCATATCTAGCTTTCCCAGCTTTAAAATCATGTTTTATTAAAATTCCTGCTTCTTCGAAAAGTTTTACAGTTCTGTAAACTGTAGCAATACTAATTTTATCATCAATTGTTGAAACACGTTTATGTAATTCATCTACGTCTGGATGATCTTTAGATCCATAAATTTCTTTCGATTCAGAAAGAACCTTTGCAATAACTTTTCTTTGATCGGTGAGTCTAACACCTTTCTCTTTACATTTTTCTTCAATAGTACTCATTTTTTATAACTTAACTTAAATATGTTAGTTTTATCAAATTTTTTTCTATTAAATCTCTATTAATTAAAAATTCAATGTTTTCAAGGTTAAATTGGGGTAAATCTGAATTTTTAAATCCAAAAAGATTAACTTCTTTAGTTATTTTTATTCCTTTAGCTACAGATAATGCTGTTCTAATTGTTGAAAAACTACCTGGCCCGCTGTTAATTAATACTGAAAAATTATTATCTATTTTTACTTTGTGCTTATCTAATAAATTTAATATGGTTGTAACTAATTCTTCATTATTTTCAATTTTTGTTTGAAAATTATGGATAATAAAATTATTATTTATTTTTAAACCAATTTTATCTTGATTGCCTGTGCAACTAATTATTAAAAAATTATTGATTTTCATAATATCTTTTATGTTTTTATTTAATCATAGTAATTTATATTCAACAACTTTAGAGAAGAATATAAAAGATTTCGGAATAATTTCATTAATGTATCATAGATTTGAGGAAAATAAATATCCATCAACAAATATCAAAATTGAAGATTTTAAAAAACACCTTAGTATCATACAAAATCAAGATATACAGTTCATCAATCCTACTAATTTCAGTAATGAACTCGTATCCAACAAATCTCAAAGAAAAATTTTATTAACTATTGACGATAGCTTTTTGTCTTTTTATCAAAATGCTTGGCCTATTTTAAAAAGAAAAAAGATTCCTTTTATTCTTTTTGTTAACACTAGGGAAGTTGGTTCATTTAATTACATGTCTTGGGAACAAATAAGAGAGATAAATAAGTATAATTTTGTGGAAATTGGAAACCATAGTCATTCACATGAGTATCTAGTAGACGAAGAGCCATCTGTTATAAAAGATGATATAGAAAAATCAATATCTATCTTTAAAAATGAGTTAGGAAAAAATTCTGAATTTTTTTCTTATCCATTTGGTGAATACAGTTTAGAATTTAAAAAAATTATAAAGTCATTTAAGTTTAAATATGCGTTTGGCCAGCACTCAGGAGTAATTGATGAGACCAAAGACAACTTTGAACTTCCAAGATTTCCAATTAACGAAAAATATGGTGATTTGAAAAGATTTAAAACTTTAACTAAAACCTTACCATTGAAATATAAAAGTATTTTACCAAATGAAAAATATTTATCCGATAACGATAATCCACCAAATGTAAAGATAGAATTTTTCGATAATATAAATAATTTAAATCTTATTAATTGTTATTCAAATGAAGGTAATAAGTGGAGGAACTCAAAAATCAAATTTAGTGATAAAAACAAACTTGAAATATTTATAGAGGAAAAGTTTGTTGGAGAGAGAGGTCGTATTAATTGTTCTGTCAAAGAAAATGGCGGATATTGGAGATGGCTTGGGATTCAATTTGTTTTAGCTGATTAAATTACAAATCTAATTCTTTTTTTGCAACAGAATTAGCCAATTTAACTAGCTCAAAATCCATTAGTTTATTCTGAGTAATAATTTGTTCCAATATTTTTGTATATTCACTTCCAGTCTGTGCATAATTTTCTAAAGTATTAGTTAAATCCAGACCAATTATTTTTTTTCTTTTCTTTCTTAATGCTTCCCTTTTCTCTCTAAATTTTGAGTAACTTTTGTGAGTATTTAAATTATTTTTATAAGCTTTTACGGATGCGCGAAGAATTGGAAATCTTAAAATTTTATGGTTTTCTGATTTCTCTTTCATCAGTGGTTCTATACCTTTTCCATTCCAAGTCCATTGACCGAATATTGCGTTACCTTCTAATGCAAATCGTGATGTACCCCAACCACTCTCTTTAGCAGCTTGAGCTAAAGCTATTGATGTTGGAATAATATCCATTCTTCTTCGAAGTTCGTTTACGTCCATTTTCTTCACTTTATATTCTAAGAATTTTTGTTTTAACCACTGTTTGTTTTCTTCGCTCGACATCTTTTTTACAATTATCTTTTTTAGTGTTAATCGATCATCTAAAATTTTTTCATTTTCAGCCACGATCAATGGGAGAACAATCTTTATAAATGTCTCTTTTTTTAACCTTACGTTTTGAATTTCATCTAAGTCTTTAGGGAATTGTGTAAAATAAATTGGTTTTACTGTCTTCTCGTATCTTACTTTATTTAAATCATAGTTCACATCTTTAAATAAACTCAAAACAGTCTCTGTTTTTAGATTTAAATCTGGTAAAATTAATTCTGTAACTTTTTCTTGTTTTTTAATGTTTGTTTTAGGTTTTGTTTTCTCAACTTTTTGTTTTTTTTCTACTTTTTTTTCTACTTTTTTATTTTCTAGGTTATCTTTTTTTGGTTTTTTTATTTTGCTTTCAATTACTGGATCTTTATTTGACTTTTTTAAATCATTGTAAGTAGCAATACCTGATATGGCAATTGTTAAAACAGCAGCCACTACAAAGAAAGTGGCAATTATTTTACTTGTTTTATTTTTGTTAATTTGCTGATGATAAATTCCACTAAATAAATCGGTAAATATATTTCCAAAAAAACTATATAAAGTAGAACCAATTTTTGGTATTATGTTTAGAACTCCAATACCTGCGTTACCCATTACTCGCCATAGCTTCAAAAAAAAACTTGATATTGATCTTGAACTGTCTTCTTTAAAGTAACCAATTCTTCTTGAGACTTTATTTACTGTTTTAGAAGAATCATCTTTAAAGTCGTCAATTTTCTTAGAGACTTTGGACAACGGTTTAGAAAAATTTTCTTTAAAAAAGGTTGTTTTAAAATCTTTAGGAATAACTATTTTATTTTTTCTTAAAATTAATTCTAGTTGTCCTGTGGTTAAATCTTTTCTGTTTTTAAGATAATCTTTTATTTCTTTAACATCATATATTTGTGCTAATTCTATTAACTTTTCTTTGTAACTTATATTTTTTTTCATATTAACTTGCTTCTACTGAGTTTACTTCTTTAACATAATGTTTGAGTATGTTTTGCACCCCTTGTTTTAATGTCATTAATGAGCTTGGACACCCTGAACAACTTCCTTGCAAATTTACCTTTACTACTCCGTTTTCAAACGACTGAAATTTGATATCTCCACCATCTCTTGCTACAGCCGGCCTAACTTTTGTATCTAAGACATCTATAATTTTTTTTATTGTCTCATCATTATTTAAATCTTTTTTTTCTTTTTCAATTTTAGCTTTTAAGATTGGTTCTTTGTTATTTTCAAAATAATCATTAATATGCGATATGACCATGGGTTTTAGTTCATCCCAAGATATATTTTCTTTTTTTTTTACTGATAAAAAATTTTTTGAAAGCAAAACTAATTCCACGCCATTGAAACTAAGGAGTTCTTTAATAAATTGATTAGAAATTTTACTTATATCATCTCTTTTGTATTCTTCAGTCCCTATATCCGAAATAGTTTTTTCGGATAAAAACTTTAATGAATTAGGATTAGGGGTTAATTCAGTTTGTATCATTAAGATTTTATATTATATAAGACCAACTTTTTCACGTATATTTTTGAGGTTATCTTCAGCTATAAGTTGTGCTTTTTTTGATCCTTCGCGTAATATACTTGATAAATAAGACTTATCGTCCATCAATTTATTTATTTCTTTTCCTACTGGACAAATTTGCTCAATTAAAAGTTCAGTTAAATTTTTTTTTAGAAAGGAATATTCTTTTCCACTCATTTCAGCTAAAACTTTTTCTAAAGTCTGATTTGATAATTCAGAGTATAATGTCAAGAGATTTAAAGCTTCTGGTTTTCCATTTAAAGACTTTAAATTATCAGGTATAGAAGCTGAGTCAGACTTAGCTTTTTTAATTTTTTTTGTGATTTCATCTTCACTATCTTTTAAATTGATTCTTGAATAATCTGATTCTTCTGACTTACTCATTTTTTTTAAACCATCTCTAAGACTCATTACTCTTGAAATATTTTTTGATATCAACGGTTCTGGCAAAGGGAAAAAATTTTCACAATTAAAATCTTTATTAAATTTTTGAGCAATATCTCTTGAAAGTTCCAAATGTTGTTTTTGATCTGCTCCTACTGGTACGTGGGTTGCTTTATAAAGTAAAATATCTGCTGCCATCAAATTTGGGTAAATGTAAAGTCCAACGCTAGCTTTTTCCTTGTTAGAACCAACCTTATCTTTAAACTGTGTCATTCTATTAAGCCATCCAATTCTTGATACACAATTTAAAATCCAGGCTAATTCGGCATGACCAGAAACTGAGGACTGATTAAAAATTATACTTTTCTTAGGATCAAGTCCCATTGCTAAAAAACAAGAAGTAGTCTCTAAAGTATTATTTTTTAATATTTTAGGATTTTGAAATATAGTTATCGCATGCAAGTCTACAACACAGTAAATGGACTCCATTTCTTGCTGAAGAGAAACAAAATTTTTTAAAGCACCTAAATAATTACCTAAGTGTAAATTTCCTGTTGGTTGTACGCCAGAAAAAGCTAATTTTTTTTTACTCATGCTAATTTGTTTTAAAATTTTTAGTTTTTAATATTCCAATTAGATAACATGATATCAAATAAACACCTGCAACAAAACCAACAATTGATATTAAATAAATTGATTTGTATTTATATTCGTAATCTAGATAATCAGAAAAGATATCTAATCCAAAAATTAAGATAAACCCCATTAAAATTGTGCATAATAATATTCTAAAACAATTATTTGATAAGTATTTTTTCAACAGTAAATATTTGTTTTTATTTAAAAGAAATACATACACTATAACCCCGATCCAGGTCGTTAATGACGTTGCAATAGGTATTATTATAAAGCCTACTTTATTAAATAAAGATATGCTTAAAAATATATTAAGTATAACAACGAACAACGAAATATAAAAAGGATATTTAGTATCATTTCTTGCAAAATAAAAATTTGATAAAATTTTTATCAAAGCAAAAGCTGGAACGCCGTAACCGAAATATCTTAAAGCTTCTGCAGTTATAGTAACATCTTCTTTAGAAAAAGAGCCGTATCCAAACAAAGCGCTTGTAATTTCTTCTGATGCAATTATTAATCCCACACTTGCTGGTAATGATAATAAAAGTGACAACTCAATTGACTTACTTTGAATGTTAGAAATTTTTGAAACATTTTTTTGTTTAAAAGCTTTTGATAAAGCAGGCAATGAAACTGTTCCAACAGCAATTCCTGCTAGAGCTAAATTTATTTGATAGACTCGGTCCGCATAATATAAGTATGAAACTGCCCCTGTTTCAAAAGAAGCAATAATTGTACCGACTAAAATATTAATTTGAGTAACGCCAGAAGAAAGAACACTAGGTAAAAGTTTTTTAAAAAAAAATCGAACTTTGTTATTAATTTTTTTTTTAAATTCAATAGATGGCTTATAATATCTTTTTGTACAATAAATTAAAAATATTAATTGTATTACTCCCGAAAGCGTTACTCCGTAAGATAATTGTTTTGCAAAATTTAAATCAAAAAAATATGATGAGAGCAATGCGATAATTAATATAAAATTTAGTATAATGGGAGCTGCTGCTGCAGCTGCAAATTTATTGTATGAATTTAATATTCCAGAGAAAAAAGATGATATTGTTACAAATAATAAAAATGGAAAAGTTATTCTTGTAAGCTCAACTGTAAGATCAAACTTTTGAGTCTCTGCTAAAAATCCTGGAGCTATAAGATATACTAAATATGGAGCAAATATTTCAACTATTAAAATTATAAAAAGTAGAATTAAAATCAATAAACTAAAAATTTCATCAGCAAATTTTTTACCATTCTCTTTACTTTTACTTTTGGCTGAAATGTAACTTGGTATAAATGCTGCGTTAAAAGTTCCCTCTGCAAATAATCTCCTAAAAGTGTTAGGTAGTCTAAAAGCCACAAAAAAGGCATCCGCAAAAATTGACGCTCCCAAAAATATTGCAATTAATATATCTCTGAGGTAGCCTAATACTCTACTTAATAAAGTATAAATGCTAAAAATATAAGTTGATGATAATAAATTCATAAAATCTAAATTAAGCCACAAATAATAATTAAATAGTGCAAAACATAATTTATATTAAATGTTCTCAAATTAAATGACAAAAAAATCTAAAATTGACCATTATACAGATAAAGAAGCATTAGATTTTCATATAAAGGGAAAGTCAGGCAAAATTGAGATACATTCATCTAAACCATTAACTACAAAAAGAGATTTATCACTGGCTTATTCACCAGGTGTTGCGGCTCCAGTAAAAGAAATTTCAAAAAATCCAGAAAGTGTTTTTGACTATACAAGTAAAGGAAATTTAGTTGCTGTTATAAGTAATGGATCTGCTATATTAGGATTAGGGAATTTAGGATCATTAGCATCAAAACCTGTAATGGAAGGTAAATCTGTTTTGTTTAAAAGATTTGCTGATATAGACTCAATTGACATTGAAATTGATAATAACGATGTAAATTCTATAATTGAAACAATAAAAAATATTGCTGGCACATTTGGTGGTATAAATCTCGAAGATATAGCGGCACCAGATTGTTTTATAATTGAACAAAAACTTAAAGAAGTTTTAGATATACCAATTTTCCATGATGACCAACATGGAACAGCTATAATTACTACTGCAGCCTTAATTAACGCTTTGGATATCTCAAAAAAAAAGATTGAAGAAGTAAAAATAGTTGTTAATGGAGCAGGAGCTTCTGCTCAAGCCTGCTCAAACCTTTTCAGAAGTTCAGGAGTTAAAAGTGAAAATATTATAATGTGTGACAGTAAAGGAATTATTTTCAAAGGTCGAGATAATGTTGATCAATTTAAATCTGCATTTGCAATAGAGACAAATCTTAGAACTTTAGATCAAGCAATGAAAAATGCAGATGTTTTTTTAGGACTATCTGCCAAAGATGTTGTTAGCAAGGATATGATAAAATCTATGGCAAAGAATCCAATAATTTTTGCTTGTGCTAATCCTGATCCTGAAATTAAACCAGAGCTTATCAATGAAGTAAGATCTGATGCTATTATTGCTACTGGAAGATCTGATTATCCAAATCAAGTAAACAATTTAATTGGTTTTCCTTACATATTTAGAGGTGCGTTAGATGTAAGAGCAAAAGTAATAAATGAAGAAATGAAGGTTGCTGCTGCTAAAGCAATAGCTTTATTAGCTAGAGAAAATGTTCCAGATGAAGTTGTATCTGCATATGGTGGTGATAGACCAAAATATGGAAAAAAATACATAATACCTTCAACATTTGATCCTAGATTAATTAGTATTATACCAGCTGCTGTTGCAAAAGCTGCGATGGAGAGTGGTGTAGCAAGAAAGAAAGTTTTAGACCTAGAGATTTACAAAGATCAGTTAAAAAATAGATTAGACCCATCTATGTCTTTAATGCAAGGAATAAATGCCAAAGTAAGAAAGAATCCAAAAAAAGTAATTTTTGCAGAAGGTGAAGATGAAAATATGCTTAAAGCAGCTGTTGAGTTTGGAAAAAACAGACTTGGTAAACCAATTCTTATAGGAGCTGAAAAAAGAATAAAAGAGCAATTAAAAAATATTGGTTTAGATGAAAATTACAAAATTGAAATAATTAATTCTACTGATAAAGAAAAAAGAGAAAAATACGTTAAATTTTTATATAAAAAATTACAACGTGAGGGACAATTAGAACGTGATGTTGATCGTTTGGTTAGAAATGATCGTATAGCATGGGGATCATCAATGATAGCATGTAAAGATGCTGATGCCATGGTAACTGGAAATATAAGACATTACGCAGCATCAATAGAAAAATTAAAAAAAGTGGTTGAGGCTAGACCTGGAGAAGAAATCTTTGGTATGACAATGATCAATGCTAAAGGAAAAACTATACTTGTCGCAGATACAAATGTGCAAGATTTTCCCTCTGCTCAAAGATTAGTAAATGTATCTAAGTCTTGTGTAAGAGTTGCTCGATTATTTGGGTTCGATCCAAAAGTAGCTTTTCTATCACACTCAACCTTTGGTAAACCAGTTTCAAAAAATACAAAACATGTTAGAGACGCAATTCAATTGCTTAAAAATGAGAATGTTGATTTTGATTTTGACGGAGAAATGCAACCAGATGTGGCCTTAAATCCAATATATCAAGAGATTTATCCTTTTTCAAAAATTGTCGGTAAAGCGAATATTTTGATAATGCCGGCATTACATAGTGCAGCTATCTCAACAAAACTAATGAAAGTTTTTGGTGGTGCAAAATTAATTGGACCATTGTTAATCGGATTAGGATTACCAATCGAAGTTGCTCCTTTGAGATCAAGCACATCTGATATCTTAAATTTAGCGTCTATAGCTGCTTATTCATCACATGTCATAGACTATTAATTTACATTTTATTTCGGCTTAGTTCAGATATTAGATAAATTGATGGAATGACTTTATCAACATCAAAGATTTTATTAGCCTCTTTCATGACCTCTTTTTTTTCTTCAATGTCCGTAGCTATACCAAAAATATAAATATGTTTATTAATAGTTTCTAGAGTATAGTTTCTCGCTTTAGTTTTTTTATTGAAAACTAATGCAGATCTTAATTGACTAGTAATTAAAATATCTTTCGCAGTACTTTTAAAGTTAGTTTGACCTTTTATTGTAATTGCATTTTTTACTGATCTTACTCCTTTAGTTTCCCAGGCAAGTTTTGTAATTCTTATTTTTTCTTCAGGCTCATTAACTTTACCAGATAAAAAAATTCTTCCATCTATAACTTCTGATTGAACAGTTAAAAAATATTTTTTTTCAGTTAACGCTAATCTTGCAGATAAATTTTTTTGCATAATTGTGTCATCAATTTGCATACCAATAGTTCTTGGATCAAAAGTAATATCAACTCCAGTTCCGAATCTCCCAACTGATGTACATGAAACCAATAAACAAATTAAGATAAAACTAATTATTATTTTCATTTTTTTTAATTTCTAAACATATTTTATATATTTTTTTTTTACTCATTTTTTCAGTATCAAATATCATTTCTACAACATCTTTTAATCTATAGTTTTTTAAGTATTTCTTTGCTTTTTCTATTATTTTTTTTTCATCAAAAAAATCATCTTTAATATTTTTTTCTGATATTACAATAGTTAACTCACCTTTTAATCGAGTTTTAAACATCTTAATTTCATTGACTTTTTGTCTATAAAATTTTTCGTGCAATTTCGTAATTTCTTTAGCTATAAAAATTTCTCTTTCAGAAAAAAATTTCTTAAATACCTTTAAATAAAAATTTATTTTTATGGATGGTACAAAAAATACTAGGGGGAAGCTTACGTCTCTTAAATTAGATAAAGTTTTTTGTAATTCTTTTTCTTTTTTAGGTAAAAAACCATAAAAAAGAAATTTATCTTTAAATCCAGATATGCTCATCGAAGTAGTAATCGCCGAAACCCCAGGAATAGGTATGATGTTTATTTCCTCTTCAATACACTTTTGGATTAATATTCTTCCTGGATCTGAAAGAAGAGGTGTGCCAGCATCTGAGATTAAAGACAAAATTTTGCCTTCATTTAAATATTTTATGATCTTATCAAGTTCTTTTTTTTCGTTAAACTTGTGATAAGAGATTAATTTTTTTTTGATATCTAAGTGATTTAATAATTTTAAGGAGTGTCTTGTGTCCTCACATAGAATTATATCGGTTTTTTTTAGAACCTCAATAGCACGAACTGTGATATCGTCTAAGTTACCAATTGGTGTTGACACAACATATAAACTTTTAGAAAGTAATTTCATTTTATGAATAAAAAAATTTTTATTATAATATCTTATATATTTCTTTTTTTTAATTCCAGTTTATCAAGTTCTGAAGATAACAATACACTCAAAGTCGGTCTTTTAGCTCCGTTGAGTGGAGAATATAAGAAATTGGGTGACTCATTAATGTACTCTTTGCAATTAGCTCTTGGTGAAATAAATGATAAAAATGTTCATATTATTCCTAGAGACTCTGGCTCTAATGACAAAGATAAATTAAATAATGCCATTAAAGAAATACGTTCACAAGGAGTTTCTGTAGTAATTGGGCCTATCAATAATAGTGACTTTAATGAGGTAAAAAAATTTAGTGATATGGTTTTTATCTCACCATCTAATATTAATCCTGAGTTTCAAAATAATATCATAAGTATTGGTGTTAGTTTTGAGTCACAAATAAAAGCACTAAAGAAATTTATAAATAATCAAAAAAAGAAAAAGACTGTAATTCTTTTACCAAAAAATCAATACACAGATCTCATAGAAAAAAAATTAAGTGGATTGGATATGAAAAATTTTAAGATTTTTAAGTATAGTTCTGATCCTAAAGTTTTAACAGGTGAAATAGAGGTACTTACTAATTATTCTCAAAGAAAAAGAAATTTACAAATCAGAAAAAAAATTTTTGAGGATAAAGAAGATGAACAATCAAAACGTGAGCTTAACAAACTCGAACAAAAGTATACTTTGGGCGATGTGAATTTTGACTCGGTTATAATAATTGACTTTGGTAGTAGTTTAAAAAGTGTACTAACCTCACTAGTATTTACAGATGTGGACCAAGATAAAGTCTTATTTACTACTTTAAATCAATGGTTTGATGAAAGTATTTTTTACGAGAACACAGTTAAAAAATTATATTATCCTTCGATTAACCTTAAACAGTACAAAAAATATAAAAAAAAATACTTTAATACTTTCAAAGATTATCCAAGCGAAATAACTATTCTTGCTTATGACGCTATAGGACTAATTTATTATGCTTGGAAAAAAAATGGTAATTTAAGCGGTGTAAAAGATTTTGCTTTTAAAGGTAAAATAAAAGGTAAAATTGGTACTTTTAGTTTTGATAATAGAAAAATAATTCAAGACTTGCATATTTATAAAGTAGAAAATAAAAAATTTACAAAGTTTTAACTCTTCTCTTTAGTCTTTTAAAAGCGATATATCTATGATCCATCATAATCTTTTTATTTTTACTCATTTGACTAAAAGTTAATTGACTAGAATTAGGTATAAATATAGGATCGTAACCAAAACCTTTATTTCCAAGAATTTTTTTTGAGATCACACCTTTTATCACTCCAATTTCTGTACAAATTTTTCTTTTTTTTGAAATATAAGTTAAGCAACATACAAATTTTGCACTTCTATTTTTTTTTGGTTTCATTTTTTTTAAAATAAATTTCATTGCTTTTCGAAAACTTCCATGCTTTTTAGCCCATCTGGCTGAAAAAATTCCAGGATTTCCATTTAAAGCTTTTATGCATAAACCTGAGTCATCTGAAATAATTGGTATATTTGTATATTTAGAAAAATATTTAGCTTTTAATTTTGAATTTGCTACAAAGGTTTTACCTGTCTCTTTTGGGCTTTTAATATTAAGCGATTTTGGTGAGATTTTTTTTATATTTTTTGATAGCAAAAAGCTAATTTCTTTAAACTTACCTTTATTATGAGTGCCTACTAAAATTTTTTTCATTAGTATCTAGTAATTTAAACTTTAGACACTATATAGCAGTTATTATGGGACTAGATAATCAAAAAGAAGTTGAAAAAAAAGAAAATATTGAAGAAAAACCAGATGAAAAAAGTCCTGAAAAATCGGTTTCTGTGGAAGAAAAACTTGAGATTTCAGAAGATAAACTATTAAGATCTCTGGCTGAAATTGAAAACCAGAGAAGAAGATTTGAAAAAGAAATAAAAGATGCCTTTGAATTTGGTTCATTTAATTTTGCAAAAGAAAGCCTGGCTATATTAGATAATTTGCAAAGAGCTAAAGAAGCAATAAAAAACGATCAAATTTTAAAATCAAATAAAGATCTCGATCGATTTATAGAAAATATTACAATTATAGAAAAGGACCTTACATCAATTTTTGAAAAGAATAGAATTATTAAGATTAATACAAATCAGAAAAAATTCGATCCTAACTTACATCAAGCTATGTCTGAAATAGAGAACTCTGAAGTGGATCCAGGAATTATCTTAGCAGAGATACAAGCTGGCTACATGTTGGGTGATAGGCTTTTAAGGCCTGCTTTAGTCAGTATAGCAAAGAAGATAGTGAATAAAAAACAAGAAAATACGGAAAAAAAAGGCAATAAATAACCTTGTAGAGATGAAAAAAGCACCCATATACAAGTAGTAAAATAAAGGAATAAAAATTATGAGCAAAGTTATAGGAATAGATTTAGGAACCACAAACTCATGCGTAGCGATTATGGATGGGTCACAAGCTAAAGTTCTAGAAAACACAGAGGGAGCTAGAACAACACCGTCTGTTGTTGCATTTTTAGAAAAAGAAGAAAAGCTTATTGGTCAACCTGCAAAAAGACAAGCGGTTACAAATGCTGGTGACACAATTTTTGCAGTAAAAAGATTAATTGGTAGAAAATTTGACGGTCCATCTGTACAAAAAGATATATCAAAGGTCCCTTACAATATTGTTAAATCGGAAAACGGAGATGCTTGGGTTGAAGGAAAAGGCAAAAAATATTCTCCTTCACAAATATCTGCTTTCATCTTACAAAAAATGAAAGAGACGGCTGAGAAATATTTAGGTCAAGCAGTTACAAAAGCAGTAATAACTGTTCCAGCATATTTTAATGACTCACAAAGACAAGCAACTAAAGATGCTGGTAAAATAGCTGGATTAGAAGTTTTAAGAATTATTAACGAACCAACTGCAGCCTCACTAGCTTACGGTTTAGATAAAAAAGGTGGAAAGAAAATAGCTGTTTACGACTTAGGTGGAGGAACTTTTGACATATCTATCTTAGAAATTGGTGATGGTGTATTTGAGGTAAAATCTACTAACGGAGATACCTTCTTAGGTGGTGAAGATTTTGATGATACTATAGTTGAATATCTTGCATCTGAATTTAAAAAAGACAATGGAATTGATTTAAAAACGGATAAACTTGCATTACAAAGATTAAAAGAAGCTGCAGAGAAAGCAAAAATTGAACTCTCGTCTGCTGCTCAAACTGAAATAAATCTTCCATTTATTACAGCAGACAAGTCAGGACCTAAACATCTAAACCTTAAATTTACGAGAGCTAAACTTGAAGCTTTAGTCCAATCACTTGTTGATAGAACTTTAGAGCCATGTAAAATAGCTTTGAAAGACTCCGGTTTTTCAGCTGCTGAGATAAATGAAATAGTTTTAGTAGGTGGAATGACTAGGATGCCTAAAATTATTGAAACGGTAAAAAACTTTTTTGGTAAAGAACCTAATAAAAGTGTTAACCCAGACGAAGTTGTTGCAATGGGTGCAGCTATTCAGGGTGGTGTTCTTCAAGGCGATGTAAAAGATGTTTTGTTGTTGGACGTTACGCCTCTTTCTCTAGGAATTGAAACACTTGGAGGAGTTTCTACAAAGCTAATAGAAAAAAATACCACTATACCAACGAAAAAAAGTCAAGTTTTCTCGACCGCAGAAGATAATCAACCTGCTGTGTCTATAAGAGTTCTTCAAGGAGAAAGAGAGATGGCGGCTGATAATAAAATTTTAGGTAATTTTGAATTAGTTGGATTACCTCCTGCACCAAGAGGAACACCTCAAATTGAAGTGACGTTTGATATCGATGCTAACGGTATCGTTAATGTTTCTGCTAAAGATAAAGGAACAGGAAAAGAGCAAAAAATACAAATTCAAGCATCTGGAGGTTTGTCAGATGAAGAAATACAAAATATGGTAAAAGATGCAGAGGCAAACAAAGAAGCTGATAAAAAGAAAAGAGAAAGTGTAGACGCAAGAAATCAAGCAGATAGTCTAGTTTTTTCTACTGAAAAAAGTCTAAAAGAACATGGAGATAAAATCTCTGCTGAAGAAAAGAAAGCAATTGAGAACGGAATTGCAGATCTTAAAAAATCTTTAGAAGGTACAGATATAGAAGATATAAAGAAAAAAACACAAAGTTTAATACAGGCTTCTATGAAACTTGGTGAAGCAGTATACAAAAGCCAACAAAAACCTGACGCAAAAGCTCAGGGCAAAGAGGGTAGCAAACCTGATGATAAAGATAACGTTGTGGATGCAGATTTTGAAGACGTAAAAGAAAAAAAAGAAGAAGATAAAGAAAAAAGCGCCTAAGATAATTGTAAAGGAGACGTCCTGTGACAAAAAGAGATTACTATGATGTCCTAGGTGTAACTAAATCGGCATCAAAAGACGAAATCAAAAAATCTTACAGAAAATTAGCATTAAAATTTCATCCAGATAAAACTAAAGGTGACAAAACATCCGAAGAGAGATTTAAAGAAGCTAGCGAGGCATATCACATTCTTTCTGATGATAAAAGAAAAGCAAACTATGATCAGTTTGGTCACGCAGCATTCGAAGGCTCAGGTGGAGGTCAAGGGTTTGGGGGGTTCGATACATCATCTTTCTCTGATATTTTTGAGGATTTTTTTGGAGATTTTGGTGGAGGAAATGCCTCAAGAAGGACTAGTAATAGAGGAAATGATTTAAGATATGACGTGAATATTAGTCTAGAAAATGCTTACAAAGGTTTGGAAAAAAATGTTCAGTATACAACATCTAAAAAATGTTCTTCTTGCAACGGAAGTGGTGCTGCAAAAGGATCTAAACCTATAAAATGTAGTTATTGTGCTGGAAGGGGGAAGGTTAGAACTAATCAGGGTTTTTTTACGATTCAACAAACTTGTCCTCAATGCGGTGGATATGGAGAAACGATAGGTAGCCCATGTAAAAATTGTGGTGGAAATGGAAAAAATCAAGGTAGTGAAAATGTGACGGTAAAGATTCCAAAAGGAGTTGATGACGGAACTAGAATAAGGTTGTCTGGGAAAGGAGAGGCTGGTTCCAAAGGTGGATCTAGTGGTGATTTGTATTTATTTATTTCAATTGATAATCACAATATTTTTAAAAGATCAGAAGAAAATCTTTATTACGAACTTCCGATTACGTTTTCTAATGCAGCATTAGGAACAACAGTAGAGGTTCCTTCAATAGATGGCGGAAAATCTAAGATTAAGATTCCTGCTGGTACACAGCATGGTAAACAATTTCGATTAAAAGGAAAAGGAATGCCGATATTGAGAAGAAGTGCGTATGGTGACCTTTATATAAGAGTCGTTACCCAAGTACCTTCTTCCCTTTCTAAAAGACAAAAGGAAATTCTTGAAGAGTTTAATGAAATAGAAAACAATAAACCGGACCCGGTTATTAAAAGTTTTTTTGAAAAAGCAAAAAAATTTTGGAAGAGTTCATAATTTAAGTGGAAAGTCATCAAATTATGTCTGCAATATTCCTATTTGCGGTGCTAGTTTTGATTTTACCTGGTTTTTTATCTACAAATAATAAGATTAAACAATTTGTTCAAAATATATCTATTTGGGCTATGATAATTCTTGTAATTATTGTACTTATTTATTTTATTAGATAATGAAAAAAATCAATTTAGCTATTACGGGATGTATGGGAAGAATGGGTCAACAATTGATCAAATCTTCTAAAACAGATAAAAATTTTAAATTAGTATCACTAACAGAAAATAGAATAGTTAATAAAAAAATATCTGGTATTAAGCCTGTTTTAAACACTATTAGTGCGTTTAAAAAAGCAAACGTTATAATTGATTTTACAATTCCTAAATGTACTTTTCAAGTTTTGGAAATAGCTGCCAAATATAGAAAGAAAGTTGTTATAGGTACAACTGGTTTCTCTAAAAAAGAAGAAGAATTAATAAAAAGATATTCCAAAAAAATTCCCATCCTCAAATCTGGAAATATGAGCATAGGAGTAAATTTGTTGATGTATTTAACAGAAATAGCTTCAAAATCACTAGGAAAAAATTTTTTAAGTAAAGTATATGAAGTTCATCATAAACATAAGAAAGATTATCCATCTGGTACTGCTTTGATGCTTGGAAAAGGTATTGCTACTGGGAAAAATAAAAATTTTTATAGCTTAATTGGAAAAAAGTATCTTAATAATAAATCGTTTCCTTATGGCAAAAAAATAAATTTCAACTCCATTAGAAAACAAGAAGTTATAGGTGAGCATAAAGTGATGTTTTCTAGTGGAAAAGAAATTGTGACATTAAATCATGAATCCTTTGATCGTGCCTTATACTCCGAAGGTGCTTTGGCAGCTGCTAAATGGTTAATGAGTAAAAAACCAGGACTTTACTCTATGAGAAATCTTTTGAATTTCAAATAAAATTTTCATAAACTTTAAATAATGAATAATTTAAAAAAATCAAAAATTATTCTGAGTCTACTAAATAAAACTTATCCAAGGGTACCTACACCACTAAACTATAAAAACACTTTTACTCTTTTAATTTCTGTTTTACTTTCAGCTCAATGTACTGATGTCAATGTAAATAACGTGACTAAGAATATTTATCCAAAATATAATAAGCCTGAACACTTTGTGAAATTGGGTAGAAAAAACATAGAAAATTTAATAAAACGGATTGGCATCTTTAGGATTAAAGCTAAAAGTATTTTTTATTTATCAAAAATACTAATCGAAAAACACAAAGGTAAAGTTCCAAAGACCTATGAAGAACTTGAACAGTTACCTGGGGTAGGACATAAGACAGCTAGTGTAGTGATGTCACAAGGTTTTGGTTACCCAGCTTTTCCTGTGGACACTCATATTCATAGACTTGCTCAAAGGTGGGGTCTAACAAATGGAAAAAATGTTATACAAACAGAAAAAGATTTGAAAGGAATATTTCCAAAAAAATACTGGAACAGGCTTCATTTACAAATAATCTGGTATGGTAGAGAATATTGCAAAGCTAGAGATTGTTATGGAATAACTTGTAAAATTTGTAAAAGCTGTTATCCAAATAGAAAAAGACCAATTAAAACAATAAAAGCATAATCTTTATATGAAGGTAATAGGAATTGGGAACGCCATAGTAGATGTTATTTGTAAAGTTGATGAAACTTTTTTGACTGATAATAAATTAACTAAGAGTACTATGAAGCTTGTTGATAAAAGTGAATTTAAAAAATTACTATCAAACCTTAAAATTGAAAATACTGTGTCTGGTGGTTCTGTAGCAAATTCTATAGTGGGTCTTTCACAATTAGGAAATGAAGTTGGTTTCATTGGTAAAGTAAGTGACGATGAGCTTGGCGCTAAGTACGAAGAAGGGTTAAAAAAAGAGAATGTAAGATATTTTTATTCAAAGAAGAAAGAAGAAATTCCTACTGGAACTTGTTTAATCTTAATAACTCCCGACTCTGAGAGAACTATGGTCACTTTTCTTGGAACTGCTGGGAAAATTAGTGACAGCGACATAGATATAAATGCTATAAAAAAAAGTGAAATTTTATTTCTTGAGGGTTACCTTTGGGATGAGGGTGAACCAAAAAAAGCTTTTGAAAAAGCTATTCTAAATTCTAATAAAGTAGCTATGTCTTTGTCTGATTTGTTTTGTGTAGAAAGACATAAACTTCATTTTTTAGATTTAGTAAAAAATAAATTAGATATAATTTTTGCAAATGAACAAGAAATTATTTCATTAATTGATGCAAAAAAATTTGAAGAAGTAGTTGATTTTTCAAAAAAAATAAAAAAATTAATAATTATTACGCGTGGAGAAAAAGGAGCAATAGCAGTCAATGGGGATGAAGTTGCTGAATGTTCAGCTAAAAAAGATCTTGAAATTAAAGATTTAACAGGAGCAGGAGATTTATTTGCTGGTGGTTTTCTTCACGGAAATATTAATGGCAAAACATTAAAAGAAAGTTTAAACAAAGGTACTGAAATGTCCTCAAAAATTATTCAAACTGTTGGAGCAAGGCTTAATCTATGATTAGATTTTTTTAGAGATAATTTAAACTAAGTTTTTTTTCTTTTAAAACTCCCTTTTCCTTTTTTTGGCTTAATGACTCGTTTGCGATATTTTTTTGTAAATAAATCTATTGCAATCTTATTTCGTTTTTTCATAATGAGTATCCGTCTTTATTATTAAAAATAAATTTTTCGTCATTAAATTTTGATTTAATTTTTTTCCTAAGCCTATATATATGAGTTTCAACTGTATGGGTATCGGCATCATCTGAATATTTCCAAACTTGATTTAGAATAAAATTTTTACTTAAAGATCTATCATTAGTAATAAATAATTCCAATAACTGTATTTCTTTTTCAGTTAAGAAAATAAAATTTTCTTTATCTATAAGTTTTTTTTCATTTTTATCTAAAAAGTAATTTTTAATCTTTATAGAAGAATTTTTTGAAAAACTCTTTTTAATAATTGAGTTCTCAATTATAGAATTTAGGTCTAAAATACTTATTGGTAATTTGATCTTCTCGTTAAATATTTCAAATTTATTAAAAGTTTTACTGAATAATAATATTTTGATTTTAGAAGAATTTTTAATATTATTTAATATCGAAATATCTTTAAAAATATTATCGTGACACAAAAGTATATCTTGATTTTCAAGTGATTTATTATCAAAACCTTTATCCGCAATAATTAAATTAAAATTTAAATGATCTTTAAGTTCCAGCAATGAAGTGTTAAAGTTTTTTGAACCTAAGGATAAAACATTAATTTTATGCATATTTTAATAAAAAATAAAAAATTATCTTTTAAACACTATAAAGTAAAATGTGCAGTTGGTAAAAGAGGAATTGGTATCAAAAGAAAAGAAGGTGACAAAATTACGCCAAAAGGCCAATTTAAAATATTAAATATTTTATATAGAAAAGATAGGGTTCCCAAATTAGTTTCTAAAATAAAAAAAAAACCTATAAAAAAAAACTTTGGTTGGTGTGATGACCCAAAATCTAAGTCTTATAACAAACTTATTAAATTTCCTTTCAAACATAGTGCCGAGAAACTTTTTAGAAAAGATAATATTTATGACATCATTTTAGTTTTAAACTTTAATTCAAAACCAGTAAATAAAAATAAAGGTAGTGCTATATTTATTCATGTTGCTAAAAGAAATTATAAAAACACATTAGGATGCATTGCAGTAAATAAGATAAATTTAATAAAGATGATAAGGATTATTGATAATTCTACAGTTGTTAAAATTAGTTAAGATCTATTACCAAAAATTAAGCTTCCAATTCTTAAATAAGTAGCTTTGTATTGTAATGCATCTAAGTAATCAGCGGACATACCCATACTTAATTCTTTTAAATCTAATGAACTATTTAATTCACTTAAACTTTGGAAATATTTTTTACTATTATTGTCATTTGGTGGAATAGTCATTAAGCCGATTATATCCATTTTTTTTTCTTTAGTGCAATAAGTATAAAAGGCATCAACTTCATCATATGGAATACCAGATTTTTGAATTTCCTTGCCTATGTTAACTTGAATAAAGTATTTGATAGACTTATTTAAATTTTCTTGAGCGTTGCTAAGAATATCTGCAAGTTTTTGAGAGTCTAAAGAATGTATATAATCAAAAATTTCTGCAGCTTTCTTGGCTTTATTACTTTGTAAACCACCTACCATATGTATTTTAAGATCTTTTTTATTCTTTTTAATTTCACTCCACTTAACTTCTGCTTCTTGAACTTTGTTTTCACCATAATGAGTGTGTCCGTGTTCTATTAAAGGCTTTATGTGGGCTAATGAAAAAGTTTTGCTAACGGCAACAATTTTTACGTTATTGGCTGAATTAACTTTTTTTATATTCAGTTTTATTTTTTCAAATCTTTCGACTATGTTATGCATATGTTTATTAATAAAAAAAAATATTTTTTAATAATAGAAAGTATCAGAGATATTGATTTAAGTAATTTAAAACTTTTCAATAAATTTGTAATAATTTACAGAAATCACAATAAAATAGATAATCTCAACAAATTGTTGGATTTCAGAAAGAAATGCAAAATTAAAAAAATCGACTTTTATGTAGCAAACAACCCCGGACTTATGGTGTTATTAAAGGCTGATGGTTTATATATATCATCTTACAGTCAAAGCTTAAAGTTTTTAAAATTTAAGAAAAACCAATTCAAAATAATAGGTTCTGCTCATAATATTAAAGAAATTAATTTAAAAAATAAACAAGGATGTAAATACATACTTACTTCGAGACTATTTAAAACAGATTATAAAAACAAAATTGGATATTTAGGATCCGTAAAGTTTAATTTACTAAATTTGATGAGAAATGAAGATTTAGTTCCTTTGGGAGGGATAAAGATGTTTAATTTAAATAAACTTAACTACGTCAACTCAAATTCAATTGCTTTATTGTCAGAAATAAAAAAAAAGCCGGCTAAAATATTTAGCCGGCTTTTTTAATTTAGTAACTTAAGTGTTAATTAAAACGCTAAAGTTATAGCAAGTAATGTTTGGTCTTCGTCTACCGCAGTTGTCGAGTAATTATTGTTGTCGTGTGAATTTCTCGATAGCGCTAAAGTCATACCACCCATGTTATATGCAAGCTGTATACCTGTTGATTTTTGCTCAACATCTACAGTTGAATCAACTACGTAATTAGCTTCTGATTTCTCAACTTCGTAAGAAACTGTGAAATCATCGTTAATTGCTAAAGCAGCTGACATGTTTGTCTGGTCTAAATACTCAATACCAGTATTTGCATCATCAGCAACTAGGTTTGCTCTGTAACCTTTTGAGTAACCAACTGATAAGTTGCCCATAGCATATGTTGCATAGTAAGCACCTGATTCAGCATCTTGGTCTCTCTTGTTAGCACCTTGCTTATCAAATGTATTGTAAGAAGCACCAATTTTCAAACCATCAATTGGAGCAGCGTCTACACGGTAAGCAGTCATTGATCTACCAGCATATGCTGCAGCACCTTCTCCCTGCACTCCACCAGCATTATTTCCACTACCGTTAGCAGTGTCTAAGTCTGGAGCGTAACCAATTTTCGCTGTAATACCGAACGGCAACAAGTCTGCTGGCGTGTGGTATTGTACGTTGTTGTACGTATCAATTGAGTAGTTATCTGTTGTACTAGATGGATCACCTGAGTCAGTTGGTCTTGAGTAAGCTGACTTAGAAGCCGCATCTTCAGCATCTAGACCACCTTCTAAGATAAATACACCGACTGTTCCGTAAGGAGTAGTCATTTTAATTGCTGTATCATCGTTAGTAGCGGCACCACCTGTTGCTGTGTCAGCTGGGTCTAACTCCATAGAGTATGACCAAGTGTAACCAGCATCAGTTTCACCAGATGCAGTAAAGTTTAATTCGTTTGTTATACCTAAACCTTTACCTTTGTTGCCTCCAGTTAGAATGTTGTAAGTTGCTTTCGCAGTACCACTAACACCTAACTCACCAGCTTTTGCTGATACAACTAGTAAAGAAGCTGAAGTTAACATAACGAATAACGTTTTGATTATGTTTTTCATATTTTTCCTTTGTTATTATTAGTTAAATATTTAACTGGACCGAAAATATTCTATTTAAATCAGCATTTCTAATGGGATTTATTAAATCGACCTTATTTGTTACTAGTGTTGCATTTTTACCACTATAATTTATGCAGTGTTTTAGACCTAAAATAGTTGGTTTTAACTATTTATCAATGTTATTTAATAGGTAATTTAAATGATGAATCTACTAAAAATATCACTTTTTTCACTTATCTTAATTTCTCTTATTAGTTGTGGGGGATTCGAAAAAGTGGATTTAAGAAAAACTCCTGTGAACATGCAAGAAAGAGCCAAAAAAAATGTAGAGGAGGGACAAGGGACTTCTATACAAAGTATGATAAAACGTCGAGGAGGAACTAATTATGAGTTTAGTACATCTAATCCTTTGTGGAGAGCCTCTTTAGAAATTTTGGATTTCATACCAATGACTACGGTAGATTACTCTGGAGGAATGATTATTTCAGATTGGTATACTGATAATAATAAGAATAATGAGTCTATAAAAATATCTATTAGATTTCTTTCTAATGAGGTACGTTCTGATAGCTTAAAGATTATAGTTCATAAAAAAACTTGCCAAGCAAATTTAAATTGTAGAATTTCGCTCCTTAATAATTCTAAAATTGGTCTAGAATTACAAGGCACTATAATAAGAAAAGCCGCTTTATTCGAAAAAGAAAGTAAAAAGAAAAAGAAAAAATAAATTTTAATGGAACGAGTTAATTTTCAAGAAATTGAAAAAAAGTGGCAAAATAAATTCTCATCTATAAAGCTTTATAATAAAAACGGGAAAAAGTTTTATTGTCTAGAAATGTTTCCTTATCCATCAGGTAAAATACACATGGGACATGTAAGAAATTATACAATAGGCGATGTATTGGCTCGTTATAAATTTATGAAAGGTTTTAATGTTTTGCATCCCATGGGTTGGGATGCTTTTGGATTACCAGCAGAAAATGCAGCTCGTATAAATAAACTTAATCCAAAAAAGTGGACAGAGGAAAATATTGATACTATGCGTAAACAACTTAAAATGCTTGGTCTTTCAATTGATTGGGATTTAGAGGTATCAACTTGTGATGAAAGCTATTACAGACATCAACAAGAGCTATTTATTGATTTCTACAATTTAGGACTTGTTTCCAGAAAGGAGACATACGTTAATTGGGACCCCGTTGAAAAATCAGTTCTTGCAAATGAACAAGTAATAAATGGAAAAGGATGGAGATCAAATGCAGTTGTTGAAAGGAAAAAACTTTCACAGTGGTTTTTTAATATAACTAAATTTTCAAAAGAACTATTAGATGAATTAAATAAATTGCCTGGCTGGCCAGAAAAAGTAAAATTGATGCAAAAAAACTGGATTGGAGAGTCAATTGGGTGTGAATTAAACTTTGAGATTCATGATCGGAAAGACAACTTAAAAGTTTTCACTACTAGGCCAGATACAATTTTTGGTGCAAGTTTTATAGCTGTATCAGTTGATCATGAAATATGTAAGAGTTTTCAGAATAATTCAGATTTTAATAATTTTAAAAATGAATGTTCAAAAATTGGAACCACCGAAGAAGCCCTTGCAAACGCTGAAAAATTAGGTTTTTTTACTAATTTATATGTAAAGCATCCATTCATAAAAAATAAAAAACTGCCAATTTATGCGGCAAACTTTGTTTTGATGGATTATGGTAATGGTGCGATATTTGGGTGCCCAGCTCATGATCAAAGAGATTTCGACTTTGCGACAAAATATAAATTACCAATAATTAGAGTTATAAAGGATGTCGCTGCTGAAGATAAATCTGAGATGAAAGAAGCTTTCACCGGTGATGGTAAAGTAATTAATTCTGAATTTCTAAATAATTTATCTATAGTTGATGCAAAAAAAACTATTATTAATAAGATTACTGAAAAAAAAATTGGTAGTAAGAAAATTTTGTTTCGATTAAAGGATTGGGGTATATCACGACAAAGATATTGGGGTTGCCCTATTCCTATGATTTACTTAGAAGATGGATCAGTTGTTCCAGTTGAAAAAAGTGAATTACCTATCAAGCTTCCTGATGATGTAGATTTGAATTCTGCTGGAAATCCGTTAAAAAACCATCCAAATTGGAAAAAAACTATTCATAAAGCAACAGGCAAACCAGCGGTTAGAGAAACAGATACTTTAGATACATTTGTTGACTCATCGTGGTACTTTTTGAGATTTTGTTCACCTAACTGTACTAGCGCTCCTTTTGAAACCAAAAATGTCAACTATTGGATGCCTGTCGATCAATATATTGGAGGTATAGAACATGCAATTTTGCATTTGCTATACTCAAGATTTTTTATGAGAGCAATAAACAAAAATAATGAAGAGATCAAAACAAAAGAACCTTTTAAAAATCTATTTACTCAAGGTATGGTTTGTCATGAAACTTATATGGACTCGAAAGGAAGTTGGTTATATCCAGAAGATGTAGAAAAAATTTCTCAATTAAAAACTGTAAAAAAAACTGACGGTTCTAATGTAAAAGTTGGTCCATCTGAATCAATGTCAAAATCAAAAAAAAATACAGTAGACCCAGAGACAATGATAAAACAATACGGGGCAGACTCTGTTAGATGGTTTATATTATCCGACAGTCCCCCAGAAAAAGATGTGCAGTGGTCAGATAGAGGCGTTGTTTCAGCTAACAAATTCCTTCAAAAAATATGGAATTTAAATTATACGGTGCTCAATAAAAACAATAATTCACAAAATGATAAACAAAGTGAATTATTTAAGAAAAAAATTGATATTTTTATTTTTAAAATTGATAAATCTATAAATAATTTTCAATTCAATGTGGCTATAGCACAATTTTATGAAGTCTATAAATTTTTCAATGAAACAATTAAAAAAAATATTAATAGTCAAATTGTAAAAGAATGTTTAATCAAAATTATGAAGCTAATGCTGCCTTTCACTCCTCATTTGTCATATGAATGCCTTACAAATCTTGGTTGTAAAGATTTTAATGAATGGCCAATAATTGATAAAAAAGTTTTGGAAGAAATAAATATTAATATGGTTGTTCAAATTAATGGGAAAACAAGAGAAGTTTTAAGTGTAAATAAAGATCTAGATGAAAGATCAATAACCTCACTAACAAAAGTGTCTGAAAAAATAAAAAAATACTTAAGTAACAAAAAAATAAAAAAAACTATTTTTGTTAAAAATAAGATAATCAATTATATTATTTAAAAATAATGAAAAAAAATTTTTTTAAATATTCATTTCTTGTTATACTTCTTTTCCATACTGGTTGTGGTTTTGAGGTAATTAATCAAAAAAAAATTTTTAATTTTTCAATTAAGCAAATCAATACTGAGGGAAATAAAAGAATAAGTCAAAAAATTAAGTATAACTTATTATCGCTTTCAAAAAAAGAAGCTCCAAATAATTTAATTATAAGCATTAAAACAAAAAAAGGTAAAGCTGTAAAAGAAAAAAATATTCAAAACGAAATAACAAAATATCAGGTAAGCTTGGAAGTAGAAATTACTTTAGATTACTATGGAAAAAAGATTTTTTCTGAGAAAGAAAGTTATAATGTCAATGGTGATTTCTCAGTCGCAAGTATTCACTCGACTACTTTAAACAATGAAAAGAAATTAATTGATAACTTAGTTGAGAACGTGTCAAAGCAAATTATAAATAAGATTTCACTTAGATTAGATGATATTTAAAAATTATATACTCGAACAAAATCCAAGTACGATTGTAAAATATAAGATGTTTCTTTTTTACGGTGAAAATTTGGGATTGCAAAGAGATTTTAAAGAAAATATTAAAAATCTTAACAAAGATACAGAGATAATAAGATTATATCAGGATGAGATTTTAAAAGACGCAAATATTCTAAGAACAGAAGTCTTTAATAAGTCATTATTTGAGGAAAAAAAAATTATTATTATTGAACAAGCGACCGATAAATTGCTTGATATTATTGAGGAAATTGAAGAAGAAATACAAGATGAAAAAATATTAGTTTTTTCAGAAAAACTAGAAAAAAGATCGAAACTTCGAAATTTTTTTGAAAAAAATAAAGGTTGTGGTGTAACGGCTTGCTACAACGATAACGAAATTACAATTAGAAGAATAATAACAAATAGGCTTAATAAGTTTGATGGATTAACTACTCAAATTATAAATTTATTAATACAAAATACTAACCTTGACCGAAATAAAGTAATTAATGAAATTGAGAAAATTGAAAGCTGCTTCCTAAGTGAAAAATTGGAAATACAGAAAATTGAGGAATTGCTTAACATTAAAACTAATGAAGATTTTAGTAATTTAAGAGATGAGGTGCTTAATGGAAACAAATCTAATACTAACAGATTACTAGCTGACACAGATTTGATTCCTGAAAATAATATATATTATATAAATATAATTAATCAAAGGCTTAATAAATTAAAAGAAATTAATGAGTTAAAAAAAAATAACACAAATGTAGAGACACTTATATCGAATTTAAAACCACCAATTTTTTGGAAAGATAAACCTATAATCATTAATCAATTAAGAAAGTGGGGGAAAAATAAAATTAGAGAAGCTTTACAAAAAACTTATAAAATCGAAATTCAAATCAAATCTGACCCTTCTGTAAGAAAAGATCTTTTAATAAAAAATTTACTTGTTGATTTGTGTTGCTCTGCTAATTCCGTTTTAACAAATTTGAAATAAATTCAAATTGTTCTAAATCTTTATACATAATAGTTATTTTTCCAGAATTATTCTTTTTATTAATTATTGTAACATTTAGACCCAAATTAGATTGTATAATATTCTGTTGTTCAATAATATTTGCATCTAGTCTAATTTGTCCAGATTTTTGAGGGCTCTTTTTTTGTCTAACTAATACTTCAACACTTCTAGCACTTAAATTTTTAGCAACAACTTCTTCAGCTATATTAGTAGCACTAGGTAAACCTATTAGTGGTCTTGCTTGACCAGCTGTTAAATTTCCTTCTTCGATCATAGCTATGACATCCTTTGGTAATGTTAATAAACGAAGAGTGTTGCTAATATGACTTCTGCTCTTAGACATAAATTTTGCGATTTTCTCATGATCGTAACCGAATTCATCTTGTAGCCTCGAGTAACCCTTTGCTTCTTCTATTACATTTAAATCATCACGCTGTATATTTTCTACAATAGCTACTTCTAATGACTCATTGTCATCCAGATCTAAAACTATAATAGGAACTTGGTGTAATCCGGCTCTTTGAGCGGCGAGCCATCTTCGTTCACCAGCAACAATTTCAAATCTACCTGGATCTACTTTATCTTCCCTGACCGCTATCGGCTGTATGACACCGTTTTTTTTAATAGAATTTGAAAGTTCGGTCAGTTTATTCTCATCAAAATGTGCTCTAGGTTGATACTTGTTAGGACTTAAATCGCCAATATTTGCTTTAAGTGAATTAGATTTTTTTGTCTCATTTTTTAAGGTTTTTTCCTTAGTATCACCAAATAATGCATTTAAACCTCTACCTAACCCTTTTTTTTTTATTTTGCTCACGCTGCACTTTCTACATTACTGCTTGATTTTGAAATTATTTCCTCAGCTAACTTAAAGTAAGATTTGCTACCTAAACAGGATTTATCATAGATAACACAAGGCAAACCATGCGACGGTGCCTCAGATAATCTTACATTTCTTGGTATTACTGTCTTATATACTTTTTCCTTAAAATAATCTCTAGCCTCTTTATCTACTTGGGATGACAATTTATTTCTTTTATCAAACATAGTTAGTAATATCCCCTTAACTTTAAGTTTTGGATTTAAGTTTATTTTAATTCGGTCAATCGTTTTAACTAACTGCGTTATACCCTCTAACGCGAAAAATTCAGTTTGTAACGGCACTAGTAATTCATTAGATGCTACTAATGCCATTATAGTAAGTAAGCTTAATGATGGTGGGCAGTCTATGAAAATATTATCATATTTTGATAAAAGGGTATTTTCGCTTTCGAGTATTTCTTTTAATACGAAAGCTCTATTCGAGTCGTTTGCAGTTTCAACTTCCAAACCAGAAAGATTTACATTTGAACCTATTATATCTAATTTATTAACTTCAGTTTTTTTAATCGCCTCACTAATTGTTATTTTTTTAATTAACAAATTATAAATATTTTTATTTTCATCATTGTTTGAACCGCCAAGACCTGTCGTTGCATTTCCCTGAGGATCTAAATCTATAATCAAGTTATTTTGACCCAAAATGGACAATGAGGAAGCTAAATTTATAACTGTTGTAGTTTTACCAACTCCTCCCTTTTGGTTAATAACTGCTATTATATTTTTTTTTTTCATTTTTTTACTTCGATTATTAAAATTTTTGATTTTTTGTCCGTCATACTACTCTCTAATTTATATCTGTAATTTGAATTTAAAGATACTCTATTAATCTCCTTTTCTGCATTTTTACCCTTTAATATGATAAATTTATGATCTTTTTTTATCATTTCACGTGAAATTTTAATTAATTCTTCAATTTTCTTAAATGCTCTACACACAATTAACTCATTAAAGTTATCTTCCTCATAAACATTGTTAAATATATCAAAATTAATATTTAACTTTTCTCTGACTTTTTCTAAAAATCTTCTTTTTATTGGAGATTTTTCATATAATTTCACGTGAAACTTGTAATTCTCACCAAATATAGACAATATTACGCCAGGCAAACCTGCTCCAGAGCCTAAATCAGAGATATTCTTATCTTTATCAATATCAATAAATTTAATTATTTGGGCACAATCCAGAATGTGGCGACTCCAAATGTCTAATTCTGTACTTTTTCCTATATAATTGTGGTCTTTATTAGCGTCTAAAAGCATAGAAACATAAGTCTTGAGCTTTTTTATGGAAGATTCACTAAATGATAAATCGTTTTGAAGAGTATTAATTAATTTTATCTCCTGCATTAAGCAGTAACTCTATAGCCTAGTTTTTTTATGTGTGAAAGTAGAATAATAATAGCAGCAGGTGTAATACCATCAATTCTTGAGGCCTGGCCTAAAGTTTTAGGTCTAATTTTTTTAAGTTTGCTTTTAATCTCGTTAGACAAACCACTTAATAATTCATAATTTATGTCTATTGGTATTAAGACTGATTCGTCTTTTTTAAAAGAAATAATATCTTTAGATTGTCTTTCGAGATAACCAGAATAATGAGCATCAATTTCAACCTGCTTATCTAATGCAGGTCCAAAGTCAGGTACTCTATTAAATATTTGCCTTATTTTTGCCATATTCAAATTTCTTTGACCTATGATTTCAAAGACAGATCTTTTGACGCCATCCATGGCTATTTTAATATCATGTTTTTGTGCTTGGTTAGGAGTTAAAGTATTTTGTTTTAAAGAATTAATAAGACTTACAATTTTGGTTTTTTTTTCTAAAAATAATTTTTTTCTATTTAACTCAATTAGATTTAAGTTTATTCCAAGTTGAGTTAAACGCTGATCAGCATTGTCTGCCCTAAGAGTTAGTCTGTACTCTGCTCTTGAGGTAAACATTCTATATGGTTCTGAAACACCTTTTGTAATCAGATCATCAATCATAACACCAATATAGGAAGTTGAACGATCTAGTATAAAATCACTTTTTTTTTGTACTTTTAACGCAGCATTAATACCTGCCATTAATCCTTGAGCAGCAGCTTCTTCATATCCTGTAGTACCGTTGATTTGACCTGCTAAAAAAAGTGAATTAATTTTTTTTGTCTCTAATGTTGCTTTCAGCTCTCTAGGATCAACATAATCATACTCTATTGCATAACCTGCTCTTTTCATTTTAACTTGCTCTAAACCTTTGATTTTAGCCAATATTTTAAGCTGTATCTCCTCTGGTAATGATGTAGATATACCATTTGGGTAAATAGTGCTGTCCTTTAATCCTTCGGGCTCAAGAAAAATCTGATGCCTTTCTTTCTCTTTAAACTTAACAATCTTATCTTCTATTGAGGGGCAATAACGTGGCCCTACACCCTTTATACTTCCTGAATACATCGCACTACGAGAAATATTTTCACTAATAATTTTATGTACTTCACTATTAGTATATGTCATTCCACATTTAATTTGCTTATTACTAGTTTTTTTAGTTTTAAAGGAAAAGTAATAATGATCATTGTCTGCAGGCTGCATCTCCAATTCATCATAGTTAATTGAATCACCATCTAATCTTGGAGGGGTTCCAGTCTTTAATCTTCCAATCTGCATTTCAAACTTTGCTAGTTGTTCGCTCAATCCCGTAGATGGTTTTTCATCGTACCGCCCCGCTGGAATTTTCTTTTCACCTATGTGAATTAGGCCATTTAAAAAAGTGCCAGTAGTTAAAATAACTTCTTTGGTTTTTATTTCTCTACCACTATTACACACAAAACCTATTATCTTATCTTTATCAAACAAAAATCTTATAATAGGATCAGCTATTACTTCTAAATTTTTATAATTTAGCAAAATTTTTTGCATGTGTTCTTTGTATAGAGCTCTATCTGACTGAGTTCTTGGCCCTTGAACAGCTGGACCACGACTTCTATTTAATAACCTAAACTGAATACCAGATTTATCAGCAACAACGCCCATCACTCCATCTAAGGCGTCAATTTCTCTTACAAGATGACCTTTACCCAACCCTCCAATAGCTGGATTACATGACATTTCTCCAATGGTCTCAATTTTATGTGTAAAAAGTGCAGTATTTACGCCCATTCTAGCGGAAGCAGCGGCAGCTTCACATCCAGCGTGACCACCTCCTACAACTACTACATCATAGCTCTCTTTTGTCATAAACTGAATGTAACGGTCTAAATTGAGATTACAAGTGCTATTTTATTTACCTATACAGAAGTCTTTAAAAATAGATCCAAGTATTTCCTCTACATCGACTTTGCCAACAATACTGCCCAGATGACGCGTAGTCATTCTTAAATCTTCAGCAGCTAATTCTAAATCTTTGTTTTGATCTTTCTTAAGAAACTTATCTATTTCTTTTAAACATTCATTTAACTTTGTCCTGTGTCTTTCTCTTGTAATTAATGTGCTGTTATTTGATAAATATTTCTTACTTAGTTTGTCCTTAATAAGATTTATTAACTTATCAATGTTTTTATTATTTTTGATTGAAGCTAAAACTGTCTCAACTTCAAATATATGATTTGGCTTTTCTAAAATATCTGATTTATTTAAAAGTATAATAGAGTCCTTATTAACCATCTTTCTGATTTCATTATTAATATTTTTTGAAGAATTATCTATAACTACTATATTTAAATCTGCATCTTTAGATTTTTTTAATGCTAGAGAAATCCCTTTTTTTTCAACTTCATTTTTTGCTTCTCTGATGCCAGCCGTATCAGAAAGAATAACAGGATAACCATCTAAATTAAGATATGTTTCTATCACATCCCTAGTTGTACCAGCTTCATCTGAAACAATCGCAACCTCTCTCTTAGAAAGTAAATTTAGTAATGATGATTTTCCTGCATTTACTTCCCCGGTTATTGAAACCCTGAAACCATCTCTGATTTTTTCTCCTATCTTATTATCCTCTAAAATATTAGTTATTTCGGAATGAATTTCTTTAATAATTTTATGTGTATCTTTCAAAACGTTTTTAGGTAAATCTTCATCTGCAAAATCTATTTTTGCTTCGATAAAGGCTAGTGATTTCACTATTTTTTCTCTCAAATCATTATAATAATTTGACGCGTTTCCTTGAACTATTTTAACTGCCTGTAGTCTTTGAAGTTCTGTTTCTGAATGAATTAAATCTCCAATACTTTCAGCTTTTAATAAATCTATTTTATCATTTTGAAAAGCTATTTTTGTAAATTCACCTGGCTCAGCTAACCTGCAATTTTCTTGTTCTGATAAAACCTTAAGTAAAGCATTAATTACTGAATTGCTTCCATGTATTTGAAATTCTGCAAGATCCTCTCCGGTGTAGCTATTAGGTCCTGGAAACCACAATAATAAAGCTTCTGGGTCTATGACGTCACCTTTTTTTGGATCATAAAATTTACAAAAATTTACCTCGTTCGATTTTATACTCTCTAATTTAGTTAGATTTTTACAAATTTTTAATGTTTCTTTGCCAGATAATCTCACTATAGCTATTCCTGAAGGTCCTCTACCTGATGATAAAGCATAAATATTCATTGAGCTATAGAGACAGGCCTTGATTAGAGATTATTTTAGTAAATTCTTTTAATGTTTTGTTTTTTTTTATATTTTTTATAATTATATTTTTAAATGGATCTAGATATTTATTTTGTTTAAAAAAAGTGTGAGTGGCATCTACACCTAGACTTATAAAAATATTTTCTGGTTTTCGACTATTATAGAAATCATTTAAAGCATAACTATTTTTTATAGAAATACCTAGTCCTGAATAATATTTAATAATTTCCTTTAACTTTTTTATATCCCTTAAAACTAAATTAAAACCTTGTCCGGCTACAGGATGAATTGTATGAATTCCTTCACCTAAAACTAAAAAATTTTTTTTATAATATTGCTTTCTTAGAGCAAGTAAAATTGGATAAGATTGGATATTAGTTAATTTAATATTTTGTTTTTTTAATAGTTCAATAAGTTTTTTTTTAATTAGATTATTAATTATTTTTGAGTTTATCTCATAAAATGTTTTTTGAAGACTCCAAACAAATGAAAAATAATTTTTAGAAAAAGGCAAAATAGCTAATGGGCCCTCCTTTAAAAAAAATTGACTTGTATTTAATATTCTAAAGTTATGTTTTACATAGCCTGTGACTGCTATTTCATTATAATCCTTTTTAATAGATCGTGAATTTATTATCTCATTATAAATTTTTGATTGTCTACCCAAACAAAGGATAGTTAAATCATAACTTTTAAATTCTTCCAAGTTTTTTACTTCTTTTCTAATTAATTTAATTTTTTTGTTAAATATTTCCTTCAGTAAAATTTTTTTAATTTTATCATTTTCAAATACATACATAAGATTAGAATTCTTTTCATTAAGGTTTAAGAAATTTATTTTTTCCCTATTCGTTTCATAAAAGAGTTCTATATTTTTTGAAGGCCAAAATAATTTATGATTAAAATTATTGATATTCTCTTTTATAAAATTGAAATTTGTTTCTGATATAGCGGTTGTTCTTTTATCTTGGTTTTTTGCCCCTTTTTTTGCTATCAAATTCACCTCTATTCCAGGAATTTGACCTAACACTACAGCGGTCATTAACCCTGAAAGACCGTCACCAACAATGCATATTCTCTGTTTATTCATATTAGAATTTTTAACAATTTCATAAAAATGATAAAAAGTACATAAAACGATTCGAAATGAATACAAACTTTTTAGACAGTTTAACAAATTTTTTAAAAAAACGAACCTTTGAATTGCTAGGATTAATCTTAATTTTAACAAGTTTAGCTTTAGCAATCGCTTTTTCAACATATTCTCCAGAAGATCCATCTTTCATATATGGAGATAGGGATTATGAAATCCAAAATTTTTTTGGAATTTATGGAAGTAGCATTGCAGATTTTCTTTTACAAAGTTTTGGTCTAGTTTCTTTTTTGATACTTCTCAATTTTTTATTTTGGGGATTGAATTTAATTATAAAAAAAGAATTAAAGAAAATAACACTCAAACTATTTTTAGTAGTATCTTATTTAATAATTGGAACTGTTTTTTTTTATATCTCTTTTGATAATTCATTTTGGTTGATTGACAATGGAAACTCAGGATTTGTTGGAAAGATTATCTATAATATTTTGAATACTTGGATCCCTTGGATTGATAACAACTATTTTATTTATATCTTACTTTTATTAACTTTAATATCTTTCTCCATCTCAGCTGATTTGAACTTTGATAAATTATTTTCTTTTATCAGATTTATTTTCAAAAAAAATAAAGTTCAGGAAATTAATTTAGATTCAAATTATGTTGTTACAACAACGGAAGAAATAATTGATGAAAAACCTCAACAGTCCTTTTCATTTGAAACCAATAATAAAACTCGTAAAAATGTTAATATACCAAAAGTAAAATATAATTTGCCAGATATAAATTATTTAGAAAAAAATTTAACAAAGTTAAGTATTAAAGACCCAAATAAAAATCGCCCAGGTGCCACCTTTATGGAAAAAATTTTACTGGATTTCGGTATTGATGGTAAAATTAAAACTATCAATAATGGGCCTGTTGTAAGTTTATATGAATTTGAACCGGCTCCTGGTGTGAAAGTTTCTAAAATAATAAATTTATCAGAAGATTTAGCCAGAAATACAAGCTCTACATCAACAAGAGTTTCTGTGATACCTGGAAAAAATACCGTCGGAATAGAGATACCGAATGAAGAAAGAGAAAGCGTAACCCTAAGAGAGATAATTTCATGCGATAAATTTCAAAAAAAAGATATAAAGCTTCCCATAGCTCTCGGAAAAAGTATTTCTGGAATACCAATAGTAGGTGATTTAACTTCTATGCCTCATCTGTTAATTGCTGGTACTACGGGTTCAGGTAAGTCTGTTTGTATCAATACAATAATTGTTTCTTTGCTTTACAAACTTAGCCCAGATCTTTGTAAATTTATCTTAATTGATCCAAAGATGTTAGAACTTTCTACTTATGAAGGCATACCTCATTTGTTAACTCCGGTAATTACGGACGCAAAAAAAGCTACATCAGCACTATCGTGGACAGTAAAAGAAATGAATAGCAGATACAAACTTATGAGCAAAGTAGGAGTGAGAAATATTGATGGTTATAATTCTAAACATAAATTAAAAATGCCTTACATCGTGGTGGTTGTAGATGAAATGTCTGACCTAATGTTAGTTGCAGGAAAAGAAATTGAAAGTTATATTCAAAAATTGTCTCAAATGGCTCGTGCAGCAGGTATTCATATTATAATGGCTACACAAAGACCTAGTGTTGATGTAATTACCGGTACGATAAAAGCTAACTTTCCTACAAGGATATCTTTTCAGGTAAGTTCTAAAATAGATAGTAGAACAATTCTAGGAGAGCAAGGAGCTGAACAGTTATTAGGTAAAGGTGATATGTTATTTATGTCATCAGCAAATAGAATTGTAAGAATTCATGGTCCTTATGTTTCTGAACAAGAGATAGAAAAAATAACAAACTCATTAAGAGCACAAGGAGAGCCAGATTATATGGAAGAAATTACTTCACAAGAGACAATCGAGAATTCTTTAACACCTGGTAGTGAAGGTGATGAGGATGAATTATTCAATCAGGCTCTGGAAATTATTAAATCTGAAGGTAAAGCTTCTACAAGCTTTTTACAGAGAAAATTACAAATAGGATACAATAGGGCCGCTAGAATCATTGATATGATGGAAGATAAAGGTATTGTAAGTAAAGCAAATCATGTTGGTAAACGTGAAGTTCTTTAGAAATATATTCTTGATTTCAGTTTTTTTTTTACTGCCAACAAATTTATATGCTGATGAAAAAAAAAGAATAACTTCTCAATTAAGTAACTTAAATTCTTTAGAATTCACTTTTGATCAGTTAATTAATGGGAAAATAGAAAAAGGCAATTGTCTTTTAGAATTTCCTGGAAAATTAAGATGTAATTACTTTGATAACAAACAAAAAGAGTTGGTAATTAATAATAAAAGATTAGCAATAACCCAGAAAAGATATAATAAAACTTATTATTATCCAGTTTCAAAATCTCCATTCTTAAATATTCTTTACAAAGATAAACTTTTAGAAATAATAAAGTCTGGTAAATTAGAATTAACAGATCAGATGATAAAACTTATTTATTTAGGTGATAATGAAATGGAAATTTATTTCGATAGAAAGAGCCTAGACTTAAAAGGCTGGCAAATTATTGATCAATACAACAATAATATAAATTTCTTCCTAAATATTGTTGCTAAAAATGACATTTTTAAAAAAGGCACCTTTAAATTTCCTGAAATTAATTAAGCTACAAAATCAATTTCTTCTTCTTTAAAAATTTCGAAACCTTTTGATTTATAATTTTGCAAAGCGTGCTTATGATCTAAACTACAGGTGTGAACCCACATTTTTTCTGGATTTTTTCTAGACGCACTAGCAATAGCGTGGTTTACGAGCGTGGATCCTAATTTTAAACCTCTAAATTCTTTTAATACTCCAAGGTTTATAAGTTCTACTTCGTTTGAGTCAGGGTGATATTCCTGCTCATAATATCCAACTAGATCTTCGTCTTTTTTAAGAAAGTGAGTTTCTAAATTTCTATTTGTAACATAATTTACCCATTCACTATCAGACCATAATAATCTGTCTCTCCAATAGTGATCTACTCCTATTTGTTTATAGAAAAATTTATTTAAATGAAAATTGTGTTTATCGTCTAATATAATTTTATAGTTTTCTGGTAGATTTAGATCAATCGTTTTTGAAAAATCCTTAATCTCTAAAAAATACCTTTTTACCCTAGAAATCATTAGCTTACCATCTTCCCAATCTTTTCACCTGCAAAAATATGAAAATGTAGATGAGGGACTTCTTGTCCTCCATCACTACCAATATTTGTTAGAGCCCGATAACCTTTATCTTTTGCACCCATTAGATCTGCTACGTGAGTGACAGCTTTATTTAGTTCAACAATCTCTTTATCAGAGGCTTTATTATTAAAATCATCTAGATCTATATACTCACCTTTAGGTATTACTAATACATGTACTTTTTTTTGAGGATTAATGTCATGAAAAGCTAAAACATAATCGTTTTCATAAACTTTCTTGCAAGGAATTTCTCCTCTAATAATTTTCGCGAATATATTTTTATTATCGTAGCTCATTTTTGTCTTTTATTAAGTTCACTCATTACATCTTCTATCTTGATATTATTAGCTTCAAGATAAACCATCAAATGATAAATTACATCTGCTGCTTCGTGTATTTTATTGGAGTCTTGTTCTACAGCTTCTATTAATTCTCCTACTTCTTCTTTAACTTTTGCAACACTTAAACTTTTATCGTTAAGAAGTTTATTCGTATAAGATTTATCAGGAGAGGAGTTTTTTCTCTCCCTAATGACTTTCATTAACTGTTCTAGATTTTTAAACATTTTATAATCTTACTGAAACATTCTTGGAATTCAAATATTCTTTGGCTTCCTTAATTTTATATTCACCGTAGTGAAAAATAGATGCTGCTAAAACTGCACTAGCTCCACCTTTGATTATACCATCATATAAATGGTCTAAAGCCCCAACGCCGCCAGAGGCAATAACAGGAATATTAGTGGTGTTTGTAATTTCTTTTAATAGATCAACATCATAACCGGACTTTGTTCCGTCTCTATCCATGGAAGTTATTAAAATTTCTCCAGCTCCATTTGATTCTACTTGTTTTGCAAACTTTACCGCATCAATACCTGTTTTATTTCTTCCACCATGAGTAAAAACTTCCCATTTATTATCTGAAACTTTTTTAGCATCTATGGCTACAACAATACATTGAGAGCCAAACTTTTTAGACGCCTCTTTAACAAAACTAACGTCCTTAACAGCAGCTGTATTTATAGAAACCTTATCAGCGCCAGCTAATAACAAATCAGTAATATTTTGAATAGTTCTTACGCCACCTCCAACCGTTAAAGGAACAAAACATTCTTTTGCAGTTTTTCTTACAATATCAATAATTGTCTCTCTATTTTCATTTGATGCTGTGATATCTAAAAAACAAATCTCATCAGCTCCACCTTCGCTATAAATTTTAGCTTGTTCGACTGGATCTCCAGCATCTTTAAGTTCAACAAAGTTTATTCCCTTAACAACTCTGCCATTTTTAACATCAAGACAAGGTATAATTCTATTTTTTAACATTTTTTTTCTTTTTTACTTTACTTGGTAACAATCTTTTATTAACTGCTCTAGCTCTTTCTGAAAAACCAAGTTTTTCTCCATTTCTTATTTTACGTCTTATCGTAGATAATTTTGCAACCATTTTAATCAATCTCCATAGCTAACTCATTGAGTTTAATATCGCCATCATAAATAGCTTTTCCAACTATTATACCTTCGATTTTTTTATTATTTAATTCTTTCGCTTTCTTAATATCGTTAATTGAAGAAACTCCACCTGAAATAACAACAGGACAACTAGAAATCTCAGAAATTATTACCGTATCACTTAAGTTTGGGCCTGATTTCATTCCGTCCCTATTAATGTCAGTATAAATAATCCTGCTAACACCGAAGTCATTAATTTCTCTCAAAAAATCTATAGTTTTAATATTTAAATTCTCTTTCCAACCAGATACAAAAAGATTTCCATCTTTTGCATCTAGTCCTAAGGCAATTTTATTTTTAAATTTGTTACAAGCTTCTTTAAGTAATTCTTTATTTTTAATAGCGCCACTACCTAAAATTACTTTTTCAACACCTATATCGATATATTGTTTAATGCTACCTAGAGATCTGACGCCACCACCTATTTCAATCTTTAAATCATATTTGTTTACTATTTCTTGAATAATATCTAAATTAACCATCTTTCCAGTTAATGCACCATCCAAATCAACAATGTGTAAATTTTTAAAGCCATGGTCTTTATATTTGCCAGCTTGATCAATAGGTGAAGTTTCATATTCAGTTTTGTTTTCAAAGTCTCCTTTAATTAATCTTACGCACTTTTTATCTTTGATGTCTATAGCAGGGAATATTTTCATCTTTTTTTATAAATTAATAAAGTTTTCAATTATTTTTAATCCTGTTTTATCACTTTTCTCTGGGTGAAATTGTGTTCCAAATAAATTATCTTTTTCAACTGAGCAGACAATCTTTGATGAATAATCAGTTGTTGCTGAAATGACTGATTTATCCTCAGGAATAAACTCATAACTGTGAACGAAATACATATGAGATTTATTTTTAATGTCTTTAAATATCTTACTTTCTTTTTGAATTTCAATTTCATTCCAACCAATATGTGGAAGTTTAAATTTTCCGTTTTGATTATCAATTCTTGATACTTTTCCAGCGATCCAACCTAGTCCTTTTGTTTTTGCTTCCTCATAGCCAATATCTGCAAACATTTGTAATCCTACGCAAATTCCTAATAAAGGTTTCTTATTTGTTATTGCGAATTCTTTAAGTGTATCAACTAATCCGTCAATGTTATTAAGAGAGTCAACACAGCTTTTAAATGAACCTTGCCCTGGTAAAACAATCTTGTCGCTAGACTTGATCTTCTTGATATCTGAAGTTACCTCTAAATTAACTTTACCTTTAGCGACCTCTGTAAAAGAATTTATGACAGAGCTAATATTGCCCGATTGGTAGTCAACAATTGTGACGTTCATCAAATTTAAATAGAGCCTTTTGTCGAAGGTATGGAGTTTTTAATTCTTTTATCTATAGCTAAAGCGTCCTTTAGTGACCTAGCTAATCCCTTATAACAAGACTCAATCTTGTGGTGACTATTTTCACCGTAAATGTTTTCAATATGCAAAGTAACACCAGCGGATTGCGAAAACGCTTGAAACCACTCTTTAAATAATTCTGTATCCATCTCACCTAATTTTTCTACTGGCAAATTAACTTTCCAAATTAAGTAAGGTCTGTTTGACACATCAATCGATACTCGGCTTAAAGTTTCATCCATCGGAATCATTGTAGATGCATATCTAGTAATTCCTTTTCTATTGCCTGCAGCTTTTTTTATAGCTTCACCAATAGCGATACCCGTATCCTCTGTAGTATGGTGCAAATCAATATGTGTGTCACCCTTAGCATTAACATCTATATCTATTAAAGAATGTTTAGATAGCTGCTCTAGCATGTGGTCTAAAAAACCTATACCAGTTTTGATCTTGTATTTTCCTTTGCCGTCTAGATTAACCGCGACAGAAATACTTGTTTCTTTTGTTTTTCTCGTAATTTTTGCTTTTCTTTTCATAAACTAAGTCGATTTATCTTTGATATATATTTAAATAACCATTTTATCAATAAATCACTATTGAAGATCTGAAATTAATCTCCACATATAACATTATGAATACAGCTGAAAAATGGCATGGTACAACGATTGTATTGCTTCGAAAGAATGGGGAAACCGTTGTGGCAGGAGATGGGCAGGTTAGTCTTGGAAATACTGTTTTAAAAAGTAAGGCTAAAAAAGTTAGAAAGATAGAAAATAGAGGAGTTATAGCTGGATTTGCAGGATCTACCGCAGACGCATTAACTTTATTTGAAAGGTTAGAGGCAAAACTTGAAAAGCACGCAGGAAATTTACAAAGAGCAGCTGTAGAGTTGGCCAAAGATTGGAGAAGTGATAAGTTTTTGAGAAGACTTGAAGCTTTAATGGCTGTAGCAGACAAAAATCATAGTTTTATAATTTCTGGAACTGGGGATGTATTAGAGCCTGAAGATGGAATAATTGGTATAGGATCAGGAGGCAATTATGCTTTAGCGGCTGCAAAAGTTTTAGCAGAAACTGATATGAAAGCAGAAGATATAGCGAGAAAATCTATTAAAGTTGCTTCTGATATTTGTGTTTTTACTAACAACAACGTAACAGTAGAAAAAATTTAATATGACAAAATCTGGGAAAGTAACAAATTTAAATTTAGTTAAAAATTCTAAAATACAAAATTCAAAAGTTAGCGCTCTCTCACCTAGAGAAATAGTTTCTGAATTGGACAGATATGTGATAGGTCAAAAAGAAGCTAAAAAAGCAGTTGCAGTTGCCCTAAGAAACAGATGGAGAAGACAGGCTTTATCGGATGAAATGAGAGATGAAGTTTTACCTAAAAATATATTAATGATTGGTCCTACTGGCGTAGGAAAAACTGAAATTTCAAGACGATTATCTAAACTAGCTGAAGCACCTTTTATCAAGGTTGAAGCAACAAGGTTTACAGAGGTTGGTTATGTTGGAAGAGATGTTGAGCAAATCGTCAGAGACTTAATTGAGATAGCTATAGCTATGGAAAGAGAAAAAAGAAGGAAAGAAGTAAAAGCTAAAGCTGAACTTAAGGCCGAAGATAAAGTTTTGGATGCATTAGTTGGTAGTAAAGCTAGTGTAGCTACGAAGGAAAGTTTTAGAAAAAGATTAAGAAACGGAGACTTAGATAACAACGAAATTGAGATAGAGGTTCAAGACAAGAACACAGGATTACAAAGTTTTGAAATTCCTGGCATGCCAGGGGGTAATGTTGGGATGGTAAACTTGGGTGATATTCTTGGTAAATCTATAGGAAATAAAAAAGGTAAAAAAAAGAAAATGACTGTAAAAGAGTCACACGATATTTTAGTGGCACAAGAGTCTGATAAAATGATCGAAGAAGATAAAATAATTAAAGAGGCAAAAAAAACTACGGAAGAGAATGGAATTGTTTTTTTAGATGAAATAGATAAAGTTTCAGCAAGAAGTGATAGAGTAGGTGGCGATGTTTCAAGAGAAGGAGTACAGAGAGATTTATTGCCTTTGATAGAAGGCACTACAGTTAGCACAAAACATGGCCCAATAAAAACAGATCATATTTTATTTATTGCATCTGGTGCATTTCAACTAGCCAAACCCTCAGATCTTCTTCCAGAGCTTCAAGGAAGGTTACCAATTAGAGTTGAGTTGAGTGCTTTAAACGAAGATGATTTTAAAAGAATTTTGAAAGAACCTGATAATAGTCTTATTAAACAGTATAAAGAGCTTCTTAAAACCGAAAATGTTAATCTTGAATTTACGGATGATGGAATAGATATGCTTGCAAAAATTTCAGCTGAAGTAAATTCATCTGTTGAGAATATTGGGGCAAGAAGACTGCATACCATTATTGAAAAAGTTTTAGATGATATAAGTTTTAACGCAACTGATAAAGCTGGTGAAACTATAACGATTGATAAAAGTTATGTTAATAAAAATTTAGGAAACTTAGTTAAAGATACTGATCTTTCAAAATTTATTCTTTAAATTTAATTTAATAATTAAAGCACCTTCTCCTCCATCTTTATAATCGGCTTGAGATACAGATGAAATAAATTTTGATAATTCAGGTTCATTCTTGATATAATCTGGAACAGAATATTTAAGTTTACTCATATTTTTTGACACAAAAATATCTTTATCTGTATTAGAATGTATTCCTTTTCCTGTAATTAACAGAATTTCTTTGTAGTTTTTTTTTATACAAAAAATAATCATATCGTAAACTTTTTTATTAGCTTCAGTCAAAGAGTATCCATGTAAATCAAATTTATATCTTATATTTTTTGAATTTTTCGTAACACGAAAATCTTTATCTTCTATATCAGTAGGATCTTTAATGTAGTCTTGCCAAGCTTGTAAATCTTCTGGAGAAATATTTTTTTTTTTTATCACTTACTGACAATTTCAGCTAAATACCAGTTTGGACCTTTTTTTAAAATATTTTTTGAAAATTTCCAATAATCAGTAACTAACTTAATTTTATCAGGATTTCCTTCGATTATCTTATTTTCTTTATTTCTTTTCACAGATATCACTTCTGAAACAAATTTTACAGACGCGAATAATTCGTTTTTAATTTTTTGATATTTTTCAAGATTTGTTTCTTTAATTCCAATAAAAGTGAACTCTGATTTGATGTTTTCTTTATTTCTATTTTTTATCGCTTGTTCAAAATTATCAGCCATGTCTGGAGTTAATAAACTTTTTAATTCTTTTACATCTCCTGAAGCAAAAGCAGTTAAAATGGTTTCATAAGCCATTTCAGCTCCTTTAAGAAATTCTTTTTTCTCTTGACCCTCTAGTTTATCTAAATTTTGTTTAGCTAATTTAATATCATTATTCGGAACACTAAACTTTTTTTCAGAAAAGTTAGGGTATATTTTAGGTTCATGACCAGTTTTTCTCCCTAAAATACTTCTTAGCCTTAGAATGATAAAACCTGCTATCATCCCCAATAATATGATGTCTATATATCCAAAGTTATTACTCATTATTTGATAAATATACATTAATAATATAATTTTGTATCTGACAAATGAACCCACTTTTCCTAATAATTATTGGCCTTCCAGCAATAGAAATTTTTTTTATGATAAAAATAGGCGGGGAAATCGGAGCTTTAAGTACAATATCTCTTATTTTTTTAACAGCAGTAGTTGGAATTTATTATGCTAAAATCGAAGGTGTTAAAACTTTAAGGTCAGGTATTACTAATATATATCAAAACAAAGTTCCAGTAATCGAACTATTCTCTGGGGCATCAATAGCAGTAGCAGCACTAATGCTAATAATACCAGGTTTTATAACTGACGCACTAGGTTTTTTATTATTAATACCGATAACAAGAAATTTTATAATTTCATTTTTAATTAAAAAAAACCAAAAAAAAAATAATAAAGTAGTAGATGGGGAAATAATAGAGGATAAAAAAGATGAATTATAAAGTAGTTGGTCAATATATAAAAAAAATCGAATTTAGCATTCCGAATCCAAAGGTATTTTTTTTACTTACTAAAAATATAGCAAATTATAAAATTACTATTGATATTAAAAGCAATCGAGTAAAAGAAAGAATAATTGAAGTCCAAACTACCTTAAATTTAATACCCTCTAATGATACTTTCGAAAAGATTGATACCAAAATAATTTATTCAGCTATAATTGAATTATCGGAAGATTTAAAAGATAAAGAGGAGATTGAAAAAATAGTGTTAGTGAATGTACCGACAAAAATTTATTCAGAAATAAGAAAAATTTTTGTTTTAATGTTCGAAAGTTCTGGGTTTAAAGATATTCAAATTAGTAAAGAAGTAGATTTTCAAAAACTCTACGATCAAAAAAAGATTCAGTAAAAATTCTTTTTAATTTCTGATTTTAAAAATTTATTATGACTTTTAAGCTCTTCATCTGTTATATCTATTACTTTTTTGGAATATAACTTCTCTTTTTTACTGAATGTAATATTTTCACCGAAATTATTAGTTAAATTAAACTTTGGTTCTTTCACACCTACTAAATTAATATAAACCTCTCTTAGTAATTCACAATCAAGAAGAGCGTTATGTTTGGTTCGTCTAGATAAATCAATATTAAATTTTTTACAAAGTGAGTCTAATGAATTTGACATACCAGGGTACTTATTTCTAGCCACTTCAAGAGAGTCGATCACGAAATTTTTATTAATTAAATCTTTATTAAGTGCTCCAAGTTCTCCATTCAAAAAACCAACATCAAAATTAGCATTATGAATTATTAATTTCTTACCTTTTATAAATTCTAAAAACTCATCAGCGACATTACTAAATATTTCTTTATTGCTTAAAAATTTTTCAGAATATCCATGGATTTTAAATGCATCCTCAGGAATATTTCTTTTGGGATTGATTAATTTATGAAATGTTTTGTGAGTAGGGATCAGATCTTTGGTTTCAATACAAGCTAACTCCACTATCTTATGTCCCTCTTTAAAAGAAAGACCTGTTGTTTCAGTATCAAGAAAAACTTCAAACATATAAATCTATTATATTTAATAATTTTTTTTTTAGAAAGTTTAAAGATTTATTGTTAACAATAATGTGATCACAAAATTTCATTTTTTTTGTGTCTTTTATCTGATGACCATCTAATAGGTTGAACAAATTATTATTACTAGAATTTTTTAACATAAATCTTCTTTTTTCTTTCAGTCTTTTTTGATTTTATAAAAATAGTCACATCAAAAAAACTCAGAAGTTTACTTTCTACTAAAAGTGGAATTTCAAAAAATAAAAACTTTTTATTCTTATTTTTTTTTATGAAGTTTTTCATTTCTTTTCTAACAAATGGATGAATGATTTGTTCTATTCTTTTTAATGTGATTTTTTTTTTCCTGGATTTGTTTCTTGATTTCTGATTTGATATTGATTTTAGAATTAATCTTTAAAACTCTGGAAATCTTTTTTTTAAAAGAATTTGTCTTATAAAGCTTTTTAACAACATTATCAGCATTAAATAAAGGGCCTAGATTTGAGGAAATTATTTTACTAGCAGTACTTTTGCCAGAAGATAAAGAACCTGTTATAGCAAATTTAATCATTTTAATTTAGATATTAACAATTCTATTAATTCGTTATCTATTTCAGGATTAATTTTGTTCCATAAATAAAAGGCCTTTTGCCCTTGATAAATAAACATATTTAACCCATTAAAAGTGGTTGCTCCTTTTTCTTTTAAAAACTTTATAGTTTTGGTTTCAATTGGATTATAAATTGTGTCTACAAAAATTAAATTTTTTTTTGTTTTTTCGAAATTAGATTCGAATTGTTGTCCGTCTTTTAACCCAAGGCTAGTAGCATTTATTATTATATCAAAATTGTCTATTGCATTTTCTAAAGATTTCCACTCAAGAACGTTTAAGTGAATAAATTTTTTTTTTAAAAAAAGGGATTTCTCAAGTGTTCGATTTATAATTGTAATATTCTTAATCTTAGATTTTTGTAAGGAAAATATGACGGAAGGAGATACCCCGCCAGCGCCGATGACTAGCGCTGTTTTATTATTTATATTATCTATTTCTTTAAAATATGCAGCCTGAAGTCCAAACACATCGGTGTTCTCACCAATAATAGTTTCTTTTTTATCTAAAAAAATCGTGTTTACTGAGTTAGTAGATTTTGCATCATTTACTAATTGATCTATATAATGAATAACTTTTTGTTTATAGGGTAATGTAACATTCACACCACTTATTTCTTCATTTCTAATCTTTTTTACAACATTGCCAATTTCTTCTCCTTTTACATTAAGAAGTTCATACTCTGCATTTATTTTATATTTGCGAAACCAATAGTTGTGTAAAACTGGAGACAAAGAATGAGCAACCGGATCCCCAATAATAGCAAATGTTTTTTTTTTCATGATTTATATTTTTTAATATATTCTATTATTTGTTTGATGGGCAAACCCATTATAGAAGATTGATCGCCCTTTATATACTCAAATAATTTTAATCCATCAGCTTCTATTTGATAAACTCCATAGGCTAACAAAGTCTCAGTTTTGACTTTATTCAAATAATCTATCAATTCTTTCTCCTTCAAGTTTTTCATCTTTAACTCCGACTGATCTGTGTAATTCCAGATCATAGAACCGTTCTTGGAAATACAAACAGAGCTTATAAGATAATGTTTTTTATTGTTTAGTTTTTTTAAAATATTAAGCGCTTCTTCTCTAGACTTGGGTTTATTTATAAGTTCATTATCTAACGAAATTACACTATCTGCCCCAAGAACTAATTGATCTGGATTGTTCATGCTCACCTTGATAGATTTGAGCTCTGCAAGGTTCTTTGAAATGATTTCAGGTGTTGCTTTTCTTTCCAGTAGAGAATCTTTAATTTGATCTTCATCAACATTAGAAATAATCACTTTTGAATCAATATTATTTTTATCCAGAATACTTTTTCTCACACCACTAGCAGAAGCTAAAATAATTTTCATTTTCTTTTTTTGATTTCAAAGATTTTTAATATAGATGCTGCTGTTTCCTCCACAGATTTACGAGTCACATCAATAATTGGCCATTTATATTTTTTAAATAATTTTCGTGATTTATCTACCTCATCTTTAATATGGTTTAAGTCGGTATATTCTTTAATATTATTTTCTTTCATTATTGCAACTCTATTACGTCTTATATCAGCTAATCTTTCTGGATCAGCAATTAGCCCTATTACACACCTTTTTTTTATATCTGTTTTTAAATCTTCAGGAATTTTTTGATCTAATACTAGAGGAATATTGATCGTTTTATAACCTCTATTAGCAAGGTAAATTGATGTTGGGGTTTTACTAGTACGACTAACTCCTAATAAAACTATGTCAGCGGATTTTGTGTCATCAAGTTTTTTTCCGTCATCATGGGCCATAGTGAATTGAATAGCTTCGATCCTATTATAATAATCATCATCTAATACATGCTGTGCACTTGGTTTATGTATCGCTTTTTGATTTAACAATTTTGAAAAGCTTAAAATCAAGTTTCCAAGTATGCCAAAGCAAGGAACATTGTTCTTTTCGCTAGAATTTGAAATATATTTGGCTAATTTTGACTCAACGATAGTATATAATATAATTGAGTTATTTTGTTCTGTGCACTCATTAATAATCTTGTTTATTTGTTGCTCGGTTCTTACAAATGCGAATTCTTTTTTTTCGTAATCAAAATTAGCAAATTGAGATTTTAGGGATAAAAAAATCCTATCTAAAGTCTCACCGGTTGAGTCCGACACAAGATATACATTGTATTTTTCGTTCATATGTCTGTTAATAATTAATTAATAAATCTGATTTATACCCTTTTCTTTAATTTTTAAAAAAATAACTAACAATAATTAACACTATTTTAACATTTTATTAGATGTTGGCAGCATAATTCACAGACTGTTCGCAAATAATCAAAAACAAGCTAAATTAAACAATAATTTGACAAAGATATTCTAATGAAATTGTATAAATTTTGTATAAATAGTTATATTGCAAATTAACACAACCTACTACACAATCTATTCTTAAAATATTTATTTATTAATATGAGCACTCTTAGGAAAATACTTGTAGAAAAGGATATTAATTGTAAATCAATGTGGTTTATGAGACAAGCAGGTAGGTATCTTCCTGAATTTAGAAAAATTAGATCTCAAAATAAAAACTTTATAAATTTATGTTTGAATAGCAAACTAAGTTCACAAATAACCCTACAACCAATTAAAAGATATAACCTTGATTCTGCTATAGTATTTTCAGATATTTTACTAGTTCCACACGCTTTAGGACAGGAAGTTAAGTTTATTGAGAATCAAGGACCAGTTCTTTCAGAGTTTAATATAGATGTATTTAAAACGAAAAATGAATCAATATTTACAAAAGAGTTAGATCCTGTCTATCAGACAATACAAATAACTAGAGAAAAATTAAACAAAAACAAATCTTTAATTTCTTTTATTGGATCGCCTTGGACATTATTAGTTTATATGTTTAATTTAAAAAATAAAAAACACGAAATTAACTTAAATAAATTTTACAGCAATAAATTAATAATTAAAAACACCTTAAAACAGTTGATAAAATATTTATGCTCTCATATTGAAAAACAAGTTAATTCTGGTTCAGATGTTGTTCAAATTTTTGACTCTTGGGCAGGAGTTCTACCAAAAGACGAATTAGAACAATTTTGTTATATGCCTAATTTAGAAATTGTTAATTATTGCAAGAAAAGAAAAATACCAACCATTTGTTTTCCCAAAGGAATAGGAACAAGCTATTTAGATTTTAATAATTTTGTAAATCCAGACGGAATAAATTTAGATTACGATATTGATCCATTATGGGCAAAAGAAAACCTAAAAAATGTAGTCTTTCAAGGAGGTATGAATCCAAAAATATTATTAAAAAATGAGAGCGAAGTATATGCAGAGGCAAAAAAGTATTTGGACATTTTTAAAGAGGTCCCTTATATATTTAACTTTGGACATGGATTAATTCCAGAAACAGACCCAGATAAATTGGGAAATTTAATAAATTTTGTTAAAAATTATAAATGAATAAATCAGATCACCCGAAAATTAATTACGGCAAAACAGGCATACTAATTGTCAATCTAGGAACACCAGACTCAACTAGTTGGTGGGATATAAGAAAATATCTAAAAGAATTTTTATCAGACAAAAGAGTTATAGAAGTTAATCCTATTGTTTGGCAAATAATTTTAAATTTGTTTATCTTAACTTTTAGACCTTCTAAGACAGCTCATGCCTATAAAAAAATATGGTTTAAAAACACCAATGAATCTCCGCTTCTTTATTATACTAAATCACAAGCAAAAAAATTAAAAGATAGAATTGAAAACGAAAACATAATTGTTGATTTTGCTATGAGATACGGAAATCCAAGCATATCTAGCAAACTTGCTTTTTTAAAAACCCAGGGGTGTGAAAACATAATTATCCTTCCACTTTATCCTCAGTATGCTGCAGCAACTACGGCAACAGTTTGTGATGAGGTTTATAGAACTCTAATGAAAATGAGGTGGCAACCAAGTCTACAAATAATACCTCATTACGAAAGTGAGCCATTATATATAAATGCTTTAGTAAAAAGCATGACTGATAAAATAAAAACTTTGAGCTGGAAACCAGAATTAATAATTGCCTCTTATCATGGTATCCCAAAGTCGTATTTTGACAAAGGAGATCCTTACCAATGTTATTGCCAAAAAACGACTAGACTAATGAGTGAAAAATTTAGCGACATAAAAATACAAACAACGTTTCAATCAAGATTCGGACCCCAAGAATGGTTAAAGCCGTATACAGATAAAACTTTAGACGATCTGCCTAAAAAGAATATAAAAAATATTTTGATTATTTGTCCTGGGTTTGCTTCAGATTGTGTAGAAACTCTAGAAGAAATTAGCATTCAAGGAAAAGAAAGCTTTATTAGTAACGGTGGATTAAATTTTGATTTAATCCCATGTTTAAATGACACTAACGATCATATAAATTTACTCGAGAATTTGATCAGGAAATATATTGTCTGATTTAACGTAAAATGAATTTTTACTTATTATATAAATCTTTACATATTATAGCTGTTATTTCTTGGATGGCCGGTCTATTGTATTTGCCTCGTATATTTGTTTATCATGCAGGAGCTATTCATAGATCTCAAATAGAAATTTTTAAAATTATGGAGAAAAAACTTTATAATTATATAATGATGCCGGCTATGCTTGCGTCTTGGATATTTGGTATATTCTTGATTCATTCTTTGGGATTTGAAATATTTACTGAACTCTGGATGCAAATTAAAATTGTAGCAATATTGATATTAACACATTATCATTTTTACCTTGGAAAATGTTTGCGGTTATTTTCATCAGATCAAAATACCAAATCATCAAAATTTTTTAGAATTATTAACGAAATTCCAACAGTTTTACTAATTACCATAGTTATTGTTGTGGTTTTTAAGCCATTATAATAGGGCTTGAAATATTTTTAAAAATACATATATTTATTACACTTACCTTATTTTCAAAAAAATCACATGAACTTACAAGAATTAAAGCAAAAAAATCCTGCAGAACTTATTAGTGAAGCTGAAAAGCTTGGAATTGAAAATCCTAGTACGTTAAGAAAGCAAGAGATTTTGTTCGCGATCTTAAAAAAACTCGCAGAAAAAAATGAGCAGATAACCGCTACAGGTGTTTTGGAAGTATTACAAGATGGTTTTGGTTTTTTAAGAGCCATAGAGTCAAATTATTTACCTGGTCCAGATGATATTTATGTAAGTCCGAGTCAAATAAGAAGATTTGGTTTAAGAACAGGAGATTCAGTAGAAGGAGAGATAAGAGGGCCAAAAGATGCTGAAAGGTACTTTGCCCTTCTAAAAGTAAATAAAATAAATTTTGACAATCCTGATAAAGGCAAGAATAAAATAGCTTTTGACAACTTAACACCTTTATATCCGAATGAGCGAATAAAACTCGAAATAGAGTTAACTAAAGTAGAAAAAAAACCTGATAATACGGCTCGTCTGATAGACTTAGTAAGTCCAATTGGGAAAGGTCAAAGATCATTAATTGTTTCGCCGCCTAGGGCAGGAAAAACTATAATTCTCCAAAATATTGCGCAATCTATAACTGCAAATCATCCTGAGTGTTATTTAATGGTACTTTTAATCGATGAAAGGCCCGAAGAGGTTACGGACATGCAAAGATCTGTTAAAGGCGAAGTAGTAGCATCAACTTTTGATGAACCAGCATCAAGGCACGTAGCAGTAGCTGAGATGGTTATTGAAAAGGCGAAAAGGTTGGTCGAACATAAAAAAGATGTGGTAATATTGTTAGACTCAATAACAAGACTAGGAAGAGCATATAACGCTGTTATACCAAGCTCAGGAAAAGTTCTAACAGGTGGAGTAGACGCTAATGCTTTACAAAGACCAAAAAGATTTTTTGGAGCTGCTCGAAATGTTGAGGAAGGCGGCTCTTTAACGATTATATCTACTGCATTAATTGATACTGGAAGCAGAATGGACGAAGTTATTTTTGAAGAATTCAAAGGAACGGGTAACTCAGAACTAATTCTTGATAGAAAAGTAGCTGATAAAAGAATTTATCCAGCACTTGATATAACAAGATCGGGGACAAGAAGAGAAGAGTTATTGTTTGAAAAAGATGATCTTTCAAAAATGAATGTTTTAAGAAGAATAATTAGTCCTATGGGAACAATGGATGGTATAGAATTTTTAATCTCCAAGTTAAAAAATACTAAAAATAATGCAGATTTCTTTGACTCAATGAACAAATCATCAAATTAATTATTACTGAACAGTCTGAGAATTTGAACCATTATCGTGGAGATAAAAGCTTATTATTTCTTCAAAAGTTTCTATTCTTTCTTTTAAAGATATGGACTCCAGCATTTTTTGTTTTTCCTCATTAGATACGGGTGCAATCATAGAGAGTGTATTTATTTTTTGTATCTCATCTAGTTTATCAAACTCTTTCCAGTTTAACAAAAGTCCATTTCTATTAAAAAAAGCTTTCGTTTTATCCATCAATGTATCAGTATTAATTTTTTCCTTCTTAACTTCTAGATCCATCGTAAATTTTTTATAATTAACTTCAAATTCACGATATGATTTTTTATTTGTTTTTTCTCCTAGTATCTCAAACCTCACCAAACCTGTTAAATTAATTAACATTCTTCCGTCGTCACTTTTTTTAAAATCACTGATTTTTCCTAGACAACCAACTTTGTATACTTCCCCATCGCTTTTTTTTGACTGTATCATACCCATTAATTTATCTTTTTTAATAGCGTCGTTCACTAGATCTAAGTATCTTTGTTCAAAAATATTAAGTGGTAAATTAGTTTTTGGGAAATAAATTACTCCACTTAAAGGAAAAATTGGAATTTTATTTGGGAACTTTTCTGTCATAAGTAAAGCCTATCAAATTTTTAATCTATTCAGTATAGATAAATTGTTCCAATTTGTCCTTATTTTTGTTTAGGTATTCTGGGAAATTTTCATTTATGTCAATTACTTTAAAATCATAACCTCTATCAAACAAATCTTTTTTGTACTTAATTTTGTCTTTAATGATATCCATATTTTTAAATTTATCATTGTTCCATTGTTGTTCAGAATAAGAGTTCAGTTTTTTAAAAATACCCTCAGGTGATTTGACTGAACTAAAGTGCCATCCGCCATCATAAATAAATTTGTCAAATTTTGGTTTATAAAATTTATAAAATGGTAGTTTTCTGGTCTTTATTTCCCGCAACCATTGAGGAGATTTAAGATCTTTTTTTCTACACATTCTAGTTCCATACCAGTTTGGTTCAGAAATATTGAGAAGATTGAATTTTAATAAAAAATTGTTTTGTACGAAACATGCATACTTATCTTCTTTTTTAAATTCAGAAATTTTTAATGGATTTGGAATTTCGTCTAAATCAGATATCATTATAAGATCATTTGGACTACAATTTTTAATACCTCTAATTAAACTATTTCTCTGAAACTGATCTCTCGCATGTGCTGGGTGCCAATTTTTTTTAAATTTTTTTACTATTTCTGGCAGATCATCAATTACAATGTATTCAATTTTATCCTTATATTTTTTGAAATTTTCATTTTTAAAATTTAATTTTTTTTTGTTTCCAGCGTGGTCTAAGGTTGCTTCACAAATTACAAATTTATCTACATATTCGTAAAGAGTATTTAATCTTATTTCTAAGATTAAATCCTCGTCAAAGTATGAAAAACAATCAATTATTTTCATTTTTCTCAAAAAAATAGCTCACATTACATTTTTTAATAAACTGGTAACTTCTTTCTTTCATAAAGTTGAAAATATTATCTTTATCATCACTTTTCTCTAAAATTTCAATACATACCAGTTTTGGTTTGTGCTTCGTAAAATTTATAGTTTTTAGAACTTTATAATCTTGTCCCTCTAAATCAATATTTAAAAAATCAATTTTACCTTCTACAATGTCATTGAAAATTTCAGTCTTCATCTCTCTTTTAATCTCCAATCCTTTTCTGTAAGTCAGGGAGTTTACTGCACTAAAATTATGTTCAAAATAGACTGTTTTTTTAACCCCTCTTACATCACTAATTAAAGCACATCTATTTGAATCTTTTTTTCTAACTATATTAAACATATCGATAGAAGTTTGATTTAGGTCCACATTGACTCCTCGCCAACCTTTTTTATAGAGTAAATAAGTATTATTATACCTCATCGGATGAAATGCACCTAAGTCAACGAAGGTTCCATTATAATTATTCTTAAAAAATTCTACTAAAAAAAGATCTTCATCAAATTGAGAGTAGTTTTTTCTATTATAAAAAAACTTGTAGCGAAAAAATAATTGATAATATAAGTAAAGTTTGTAGAAAAGTGTTCCCTGACTAAGTTTTTCTTTGATCATTTTTTTTAGATTTTATTTTGTTTTCATAATGCTTGTTTTTAAAAAATTGTCTACTTATAATGATTGTATAGTATATTTTAAGATTTTGAAAAAAATTATAAAATTTATATAATATTATTTTTTATGAAGAAAATACTAAAAATACTAATTTTTACAAATTTTTTCTTAACATTGTTTCTTCCATTAAAATCTGGGGAGATTACAGAACAAACATCTGTTATTGAAAAAGTCAAAGAACTTGGAGAATTTGCTGAACCAAAAAATTATCCTATTGGTATGCAAAATTTATTTTTAGCTGGTTGTAGTGGATTTGCATGTACTGCAGATAATCTATCAAAAGAAATGATCATTATGTTTAATAGAAAAGGAGTTTATCTAGAGAAATTTCCAGGCACTCAGTTACATGCTATGGCAATGTTTGAGGTATTCTATCAAAAAAAACTCAAAGATAATAAAGATAAAATTAAAGAATTTATCGAAACAGCGGAAGCAAAGAAAAAAAATAGAAAAGATATTGCGTCTTTAATAAAACTTAATGAAGCACGTAAGAAAATGAGATCAAGTTTGGGAATGGATTTGCAGCTTAGCACAGAAAAAGCAATGGAAAACTATTGGGTATTGGGAGACTTTCTTAATAAAGGTGAGTATAAAAAAAATAAAGTTGATAAAGAAACAAAAAATAGGAAAAAAATTCTTAAAAAATATATATCAATTGTAAGCAGTCTAAAAACAGATATTTCAAGGGAAAAAGAAAAAAAATTTTATGACAAATTAGTAGATAAAAAATTTAATTTTAAAAAAGATCCATACAAAAAATTTAACGATGATCTTTTAAAGTTAAGAAAAAAAATAGCTGCGCTTCCAGAAGGTAAGAAAGCATCAACAAAAAATTTTGATAAAGCAATAGAAGAAATAAATAACTTAACAGATTTTGTTGTTGAAAATTCACAAAACCAAGCATTGGACAATAGAGGTTTAAATCTTTTGAAAAAAAAATTAGCTAGTCTTGCAAATAGATTATCAAAAGAATATTCGAGCGATCTTTCAAAAGTTGATATTAACAAAATAAGCAAAAATGCTTCGATTGTAATGAAAGAGGTATCTCAAAATATGAAGAACAAAAAAAAGAAAGATATTAATGAACTAATTACAGGTATGTCCGAAATTAACAAGCAAGGTTATAATGTATTTAAATTAAATAGAAATTTAAAGCAAATGGGCTTTGAGACTATTAAATTCGAAGATACTTCAGATTTTTTAAATAATGATGAAACCGTTAAAGAACCAACTAACAATTTAGCTAAATTACTTCAAGATAGAATTGCTCTTATATCAGAATCAATGAGCAAATTAGGCTATAACGATGATGAAATTAATAAAGAGGTGGAGATTGTAAAATCAACTGGGATAGACTCAGAATTATCTCAAAATATTTTAACCGCCAGACTAATGATGATTTCTGGTGCAAGTGACAAAGAAATTCAAGATGAAATTAATTTATGGAGCAACATTAATGTTTCAAATCTTCAAAATGATGCTTATCTAGTAGCACTCAATGCAAGGTCGCGAGGTACATCAGCAAAGAAAGTAAGAAATAAAATTCAAACACTAAATGCCGTAGAAACATATAGAGAAGTTGATAAATTATTAGGTAAGGTGGAAGAACAAATAAGTAAATCAAATTTAGTCACTATAGCACCTAGTGATAGGGATCTAGAAGAAAATGCACACCTATTTACTCAAGTAAGAGGATTTGGGCATGAAAATAATTTCTTTTCTGATGGAAGTAGAGACATGTTTTATGACAAATTTTTAGAGGACCAAAAGAATAAACAAATAGAAATTTTTCAAAAAAAATATAATACAGAAGAAATTTATAAACAAATAAACACGCCAATGACTATAGTATCAGTTATAGTTTCACCGAACCCTTTAAATGTTTTAAAATTAGCTAAAATAGCAAAAGAGCAAGCTGATGAAAAAAAAGCTAGGGTTTTAGCTGCTGCTAGTTTTGGCACTGGGGAAGATGAATTAGGTGCTGGAGACTATGTTGATCCAAGAATATTTGAGAGAACAATGAAAGTTTTAAATTCAATACAAGTAAAAGATGTCCAATCTAAAAACTTAGCTAAGAAATTAAATTACAGTATTAGTATCGTATCTTTAGAGGCTACTACAAATGAAATAACAGAAGAATCAAATGATTCTATAGGAGAAGCAATTAAAGATAAAAAAATTGTTAAAGATAATATACCAATAGATATTTGTGTTGCTGGAGATTGTTTTGTTCCAAGTCCGCCCCCTAAACCTCTTCCGATAAATCCCATCATGCCAATAGATATTTTTATAAGAAAAGCAGAGAAAGTTAAAAAGATAGAAATTATTCAAAACTTTCAATCAATGATACAAGATAAAAATATTTCTAATCTAGAAATCTCAAATAGAACTTTGAGCAATAGTAAAGTTATAGATATGCAATTATACTTTGAGGAACTAGGAATAGCAGATGCTTCAGATAAAGTCTCAAAAGCATATGCAGAAGTTGGTTTGAGCAAAGATGGCATGCCTTCAATTGATGCAATTATGGATCCCTCATTTAATGTTGCTGCACATTTAGATGCAATGGATGCAGTAGCTGCTGAAGCTGGTCTTCAAGCAGATATTGCCTCTGCTAGTCAAGCAGCGGCTGATATTCAAGATGCTATTAATGAAGCCGGCGGTCAAATATCAGAAGAATTAGCTCAAGCTAACGCGGAAGCTCAACAGGCGCTAGCAGACGCACAACGAGCATTAGATGAGTCAAGAGCAGATCCTAATAGGGACCGCTCAGGTGAGGGTTGCGGTACCGGTGGCAGAACGTGTTAAATTTAGGGTTTATTTACAAAAGAGATAAAATTAGAAATTCACTTCAAAATTGATTTTTTTTAAATTTAATGTTTTCAAATTCTAGAAAATGTTTTATTATTAATTAAAGATTATGAGAAAATTTATATATACAATTGTTTTATCAATGATTGCTTTTTCAGCAAGCGCCGAAGGTTTTTATTTTGGAGCTGGGCTAGGACAATCGGAGACTAATTTACACAAATATTCATCTTTAACTTACACTGCATATGACGATAAAGACATTAGCTACAGAATTATTGCTGGTTACGACCTCAACAATAGATTAGGAATAGAAGCAATTTATAATGATCTTGGAGAGACAACTGCTTCTGTAAGCACGCCTCTGTCATCCGAAACTGATGTAGAGTCTTTAGCTTTAGCAGCTGTGGTAAAATCAGATCAAATAAATAATTTTACTTTTTTCGCAAAAGTTGGTCAAAACTTACTATACGCCCATGATGAGATATCTGACGGTTCATCTAACGGTGTATCAGAAATAAATATGTATTATGGCCTAGGAGTTTCTATAGATGCAATCGAGTCAGGATACACTTGGAGGCTAGAGTACGAAGAATTTGGTACAGCAGGCGCAACAGATACTAGAGGCGATAGACCTGACGAAGTAGATCCAACAAACATATCTATTTCTTTAATCAAAAAGTTTTAAAATATTAATTAACTATACTTAACAAACTAATTACAAAAACTAGCTAATTAACTCAACAAACATTTTCAATTTCTTGCTTTCTTAGTTTTATAAGGTTAAATTAATGAAATAAATTATGCGGGCATAGCTCAGTGGTAGAGCGTCTCGTTGCCAACGAGAAGGTCGAGGGTTCAAGTCCCTTTGCCCGCTCCATTTTCTAAGTGGTTCGTTCACTCATATTATAACTAATCGTATTTTCTTTTATTTATTATTTTTTAAATTTTTTTCTTAGATTTAAAGTATATTTTACCAATTATTTTTTTGTATTCGAGATTTCCATCTACATCATCAGAGTCAGGTCTTTTTCTAAAAATAGTTGAATGAAGACCTAGTTTTCTCTCTGAGTTTGGCCTTCCATTTGAATAATAATATAGTGCTATTGATTTTCTTGAGTTATTTTCCTCTACTTTAACCTTATTTGGGTTTCCATGATAAGAAAAATCTGTGGTGCTGAAAATTACCATTCTATTAAAGATAGGTAATACTTTTTTTTCACATTTCTTCATTTCTTTATCCCATAATTCTAAATGACCACCATTGTCCTCTTGCCAATTGTGGTTCAAGTATATGAGAATATTTAATCTTCTATCTAATTTCATTTGGGGATGCTGATTGAAATCTGCGTGAACATTCAAAAATCCTCCATCTTTCAATTCATGTAGACCCCCTCCCACTAAATAAGGGTCAGTAATCAAAGTTTCTTTTATTCCTGTAAGTTCATTTAAAAATTTTACAAATGGCTCTGAATTTAAAAAATTTATAAAATTATTAGTTTTAAGAGATAGTTTTTCAGCAGAGTTTAAACTAAGTTTTTTTTCAGCTTTGTTATTAAACTCATTACCGATATCTCTAATATTACTAGGAAAATCATTTAAAATTTCATTTAAAACATCTTCCTTGAAAAAATTGTCGAAAACTATGCTGGGAAAGGGTTTCGCATGCATATAATTAGAGCTGTTTTCATCTGCGACTTTTTTTAAATTTAAATAATTTTTGTTTATAAACATAATTTTAATTGTTAGTTTATATTAATATAAATTAAAATTAAACTTTATATTTAAATATGAGTGAATTACATAACAAAAAATGTATCGCATGTGACGGTTCTATACCAGCTTTTGATGTTGAAGAAATACATAAATATTTAAAAAAAGTTGACGGCTGGGATGTGCTTCAAAATCAAGAAAAAAATTATTATATCGAAAAGAATTTCAAATTTAGTAACTATATTGAAAGTGAAAAATTTATTACTAACGTAGGTAAAATTGCAGAAAATGAAGGCCACCATCCTGATATTTCTTTTGGCTGGGGTTATGCAAAGATTAAAATTTCAACTCATGCAATTAAAGGTTTGGCTGAGAGTGACTTCATTTTAGCAGCTAAAATTGATAAAATTTAGTTAATGATTAAAATGCCTAGTACCAGTAAACACCATTTTGATATTAGCTTTATTAGCTGCCGCAATTACTTCTTTGTCTCGAATTGAACCACCGGGTTGAATGATTATTTTTACACCAGCATTTATTAACGCTTGCATCCCATCTGCAAAAGGAAAAAAAGCATCAGAAGCTGCAATCGAATTATAAAGTTTTTTCGGTTGAAATTTTTTTGCTTTTTGTGTTGCTATCCTGCAGCTATCAAGTCTGTTTTGTTGACCAGCTCCAATTCCTATGGTTGCATTATCTTTTGTAATAACTATTGCATTAGATTTAACGTATTTACAAATTTTAAATGCAAACTCCATATCTTTAATCTCACTTTTTGTCGGCTTAATTTTTGTGACAAACTTTAATTTTTTCCTGTCAAAAATTGTTTTGTCTTTTTCTTGTAAAAGAAACGAGTTATTAAAAATTTTAGTAGTAGTATCAGATTTATAACTTATTTTAGATATATCAATTACTCTCATATTTTTCTTCTTTTTCAATATCTTTAAAGCTTGTTTATCAAATCCTTTGGCCAATATTACTTCAAAAAAAGTTCTATTTATTTTTAAAGCAATTTTATTGTTTATTTTATAATTACATGCAACCACTCCACCAAAAGCACTGACTGGATCACTAGCCTGAGCATTTATAAACGATTTAAATGAAGATCTATTCGAAGCGACACCACATGGATTTGCATGTTTAATTATAACAGTTGATGGTATTTTTTTTTCAGAAAAAAGTATATCTAATCCAGCAAAAATATCATTGTAATTATTATAACTTAAATCTTTACCACTCAATTGTTCTAGATTATTTTTGTCATTTTTAAGATCACTTAAATAAATTGAACTTTTTTGATGAGGATTTTCTCCGTAACGTAGCTGATTAATTTTTTTTCCAAAGAAAGTTTTTCTTTCTGGAAATTTAATTCCAAGTTTTTGGTTATACCACTCAGCTATGATAGAGTCATAAAACGCTGTTAGGCTGAATGCTTTACTTGCTAATTTTTCTCTAAATGTAAAACTAGTTTTTCCCTTATACTTTTTTATCTCTCTAATAAAATCTAAATAATCCTCTTTATCAGTTATTATAACTACATCATTGGCATTCTTCGCGGCTGCTCTTACCATGCTTGGGCCTCCAATATCTATATTCTCAATAATTTTGTTATCGTTAGAGGTTTTTTTTAAGATTTCTTTAAAAGGATAAAAGTTGACTATGACTAAGTCAATAGCTTGAAAATTTTTGCTTTTCATTTGTTTTTTATGTGAATTTTTTTTCCTATTAAAAAGAATTCCAGAGTGAATTTTTGGGTGTAAAGTTTTTACTCTTCCATCTAACATTTCATCAAAACCA